>JANNYO010000201.1:0-28964 GCA_031410115.1 Rhodanobacteraceae bacterium
GTTGCCACGCACCGACGAATCGTACGCCAACCATTTTAGCCAACGTATTTTGATCATTGCCAGAAGCATCGACTAAATACGCGTTGTTCGGCACATAGCCCGCAACACGATAGCCCAACTTAGCGAGGCTCTCCACGCTCATCATCTTACCTGCGTTGAACTGCACCACAAAGTAGTGATTGTCTGTGACCGGAGCAAAGGTAAAAGTACCATCGGTTAGTCGGCTCGTTTGCGGATCAAATATTCCGCTGTTGAGCACCAGCAGGTCGTCGCTGGTCGCGTTTAGCACCGCAGTTGGTGATGGCTGATTGGCGCTTTGGACCCGTTGGCTAGAAACCGATGTTATGCCTGGCGACGCCGCGCCCAAAAGTGCAAATGCAACTGCGAATGTACCCGCTTTGGGCAATGGAGAAAATACGTAATTCATGTGGAGAATCCTGGTTTAGTGATTAAATTGCTGGAGCCCGGCGTGCACCCTGCTTGGAACACGCTTCGTTTTCGCTTCGTAACCCAAATATTTACGGTGAACAGGCAACGCCGAAGAACTTAGAACATGTAACGCATTTTTCGGTTGCCGATATTAGACTGATTACTCGAAAAACGCGTCTTTTTTCGCGCTCCAGGCAGTGAACTATTGGCAAAAACGACGCTTTCAGTGGTTTTTCGGCACTCACCGCCAAACCATGCACATTGTTGATTACAGCCCTCGCCCCTCAAAGCCTAATCGCCGAACTATAAACCCGCGCCTCCGGCCGGGGCCGAAAGCACGGCGCAGTGTCATAGAACGCGGCATTTTGCTCGGGCCACCAGCCGGGAATACCCGACAACGGTAAGGTTGATAACAACTTTGGGTCGCTACTGACTGCGCCCACGCTGAGTGCATTGCCGACAAGCGTGTCCAACGCCGCGTCCTTATCTGCGTTTGAGAGTGAAAAATAGCGGTCATCTGCGAGGACCCAAACCACCTTGGCGGCAAGTAACTTGTGTGGCGCGTGCATGAGCTCAAAAATAGCGTGCCCAAACACACGCGCTTCAATCGCGGGTAAATGTGCATTGGCCGGATCGGAAGGTTGATCGCGTTTTTCTTGAATCGGCTGCGGCCACGCCGAACGCCGCTGCAAAAACAGCGCGCTCCAAGCGTGCGCGTCGATCAAATCCAGCAGCGCCGAATCCGTGCTGACTACCCAAGCCCCCGCTTCGTCTAAATGCGTCACCGCCTGTTGGTGGCGCGAGCGTATTTTGCTGCCGTGCGCGTTGATGCCGTGCGTGTGAATCGCGTTGATTGCTAATTTTACTTTGGGAAAGCGCAGCCACATGAGCGCTGAGTAAAAATCGTGCAGGCTGTCCGCGCGTGTGGCAATTTCACCGCGTGCATTAATGCGCTGCTCAAAACTCAAGCCATCACGCAACAGCGTCGCATCTTGTTTGACAAAGTTCAGATGTCGGCTTGCAGCATTGCGGCTAAGCGCTTGATTTAAAAGCTCTATTTGCGACCAATCTGGGCTAACCGAGGCGGATAAATCAGCGCGCGTAGGCACCGACAGCAAATGCGCGAGTTGGTCAAACGGCGCTAGCGTGTAGTCCAATAGGGGCATCGGGTTCCATCGTTTTGAGGCAAAAACCGAGTTTGATGCATTTTTCTGTGTCCGCAAGCGGAGCCTGATCGGCGAGACTTGCGATGTTACGATCCTGGCCTAACCGCTCGAAACGTGTATTGCCACCACGACCATGCAACCGATCAACATCGAAGCCAACAAACTCGCGATCCAGATTAAGCAGTTGGCGCGCGATCTCGGCTTTCAGCAGCTAGGTATTGCGGATCTTGATTTGAGTGTGGCGGATGCGCGCCTTACGGCTTGGTTGGCGCACGGTGCGCACGGCGCGATGAACTACATGCAAAAGCACGGCAGTAAGCGCACGCATCCGGCGGAGCTGGTGCCCGGCACGGCGCGTGTTTTGAGTGTGCGCATGGACTATTTTCCGCCTGAGATTGCGCACAGCGAAGCGCAGCTGGCCAATCCAGACGCCGCCTATGTTTCCCGCTACGCGCTTGGGCGTGACTACCACAAAGTCATGCGCGCACGTTTGCAAAGTTTAAGCGAGCAAATCGCTGAGTTGATTGGTCCGTTCGGCTATCGCGTGTTTGTAGACTCCGCGCCGGTGATGGAAAAGCCGCTGGCGGAAAAGGCCGGACTGGGCTGGATCGGCAAACACACGAACTTAATCAATGCCAGTGCGGGCTCGTATTTTTTTCTGGGCGAAATATTTGTTGATCTGGATTTGCCGATTGACGTGCCTGCTGTGGAGCACTGCGGCAGCTGCACACGCTGCATCAGTGCCTGTCCGACCGGCGCTATTACCGGGCCGTTTCAACTTGACGCGCGTTTATGTATTTCCTATCTAACAATTGAATTAGACGGTGCAATTCCGGTCGAACTGCGTCCGGCGCTGGGCAATCGTATTTATGGCTGTGATGACTGCCAGCTGGTGTGCCCGTGGAATAAATTTGCCAGACTTTCGGCTGAGCCAGACTTTCGCGCGCGCCATCAGTTGGATCGGGCGTCATTACTAGAGCTATTCGCCTGGACTGAGGGTGAATTCCTGAAGCACACCGAGGGCTCAGCAATCCGGCGCATCGGCTATTTGCGCTGGCAGCGCAATTTAGCGGTGGCCCTGGGTAACGCGCCCTGCGCGCCAAATATCGCCCACGCGTTGAGCGCTAAATTGGCAACGGTGGTGGACGAGAATCTAGCCGAGCACCTGCGCTGGGCGTTGGCGCGTCAGCAAAAAGAGCGGGCGTAAAATGACGCGCTTAAATCTAGGCGAGCCGCCCGCTGATTTGATCCAGCACAGCAACCTGCTGTGTGCGCTGATTCGCGCTGAAATCGCATCAAACGGTGGCGCGATCGGTTTCGATCGCTACTTCGAGCTGTGCCAATACGCCCCAGGTTTAGGCTATTACAGTGCCGGTTTACATAAATTTGGCGCAGGCGGTGATTTCGTCACTGCGCCCGGTTTGGGCGACGTGTTTGCGCGCTGTATCGCTGCAAGTTTGCTGCCAACTTTGGCAAAGTTACCCGAAGCGTGCATCTTAGAGGTCGGCTGCGGCACGGGTGTGATGGCGGCGGATATTTTGCAGGCGCTGGAGCAAAAAGCGGCACTGCCCGCGCGCTATTTTATGCTGGAACGCTCCGCTGATTTGCGCGCGCGGCAGCACGAAACCTTAGCGCAACGCGTGCCGCACCTTTTGGCGCAGGTGCAGTGGTTGGATGAACCACCCAAGCACGCTTGGTGCGGCGTTGTGTTGGGTAATGAGATTGTTGATGCGCTGCCCTGCCAGCGCTTTGAGATTACTGCGCACGGCCCGGTTGCGCTGTGTGTCGCCGCGAATGATCAGGGTTTCAAATATGTTTTAGGTGCGCCAATGCCGGAAATTGTCGCGTACTTAGGCAACGAACTGGTTACGGCACTGCCGATAGGCTATCGCTCCGAGCTGCAACCGCAGCTGCGGCCCTGGCTTGCGGGCTTGACGCAAAGCCTGCGCCACGGCTTGGTAGTGCTGTTTGACTACGGCTATCCGCGCCGGGAATATTACTTGCCGGAACGTACCCAGGGAACTTTGGTGTGCCACTACCAGCAGCGCATGTTTGATGCACCGTTTTGGTATCCAGGCCTGGTCGATTTAAGTGCGTCTGTTGAATTCACCGCATTGGCGCAGGCGGGCGTCGAATGTGGCCTGGAATTCGCCGGGTATTTGACGCAAGCGGAATTTTTACTGCACGGCGGTTTGCCTGCATTGTTAGAAACCTTAGCTCATTTAACTGAGCGTGAGCGCCTTGCCGTCAGCCGCCAAGTGCGCATGCTGACCCTGCCCGGCGAAATGGGGGATCGCATCCACGTCATGGCGTTTGCACGCGATTTGCCCGAATCCGCCCGCGCCCCAGTATTGCAACGCTTAGGCCTGCGCGGCAGTCTTTAGTGCCGAACGGCGAACGGCTGATATGCGCGAACTGAAACGAAAAAAATTCTGGTGGGCACTGGCTTGGGGGCTGCTGGCACTGGTTTTTATGCTGTCATTAGTTCCCATGCCGGCACCAGCAATTGATGTGCCGCGCGGCTTTGACAAGTTTGAGCACATCTTCGCCTATGCCACATTAAGCGCTTATTTCGGCCAGCTGTGCAGCCGCTTTGGACTACACCTGCGCTACGCCTTCGGTCTATTTTGCATGGGTGCGCTGCTGGAAGTTTTGCAAGGCTTGACCGGGTATCGCAGCCCGGATGTGTATGATTTAGGAGCCAATAGCATGGGCGTGCTGGCAGGCTTGTGCATTTGCTTGACGCCGTTGCGGACGGTGATTGCACGGCTGGATGCGCGCTTTTAGTGCGGATGGAAAGATTCATCTGCCGTATTGCTGCCGCGAGACTTGTTTGCCGTGTCGCTCGCTCGACACTTATACTCGGCGGCTTCACCTCGCCGCTAGATTGCCACCCCCGATGAGTATTCAAGATCAAATCGCCACTTCGCAGCTCTCCGGCGGCAACGCTGCATTTGTTGAAGAACTCTACGAAACCTATTTGAACGATCCAAATGCGGTCAGCGCAACCTGGCGCGGCTACTTTTGCACGCTGGGCGGCACCAACGACGTTGCGCATGCACCGGTGTTGGCGCGCATTGCCGCAATTGGCAAACTCAACGGCGCGATCCCCGCGTCCACCGGCCAGGCCCATTCGGCGGCTCAGTTAAACGGCACTGCGCGCAGCGCAGCAGGTGGCATGAGTGACGCCCAGGCAGCAAAACAAGCTTCGGTGCTGCGTGCGATTAATAGCCACCGAACGCGCGGGCATTTGCGCGCCAAGATCGACCCGCTCGGCATGATGGTGCAGCCGGACGTGCCGGATTTGGCGCTGGAATATCACGGTTTTAGCAGCGCTGATCTCAACTCGGAATTTGACGCGCCGATTTTGGTGGGCGCCACGCGGCGCCGGTTGGCAGACACCCTTGCGATGTTGAAAGCCGCGTATTTGGGTTCGATTGGCGCGGAATATATGCACATTCCCGACTACGATCAGCGCCGCTGGTTTCAAGAACGCTTGGAGGGCAACGCCGGTCAATATGGTTTTGATGCTGCGAAAAAACAGCGCATTTTGCAGCGCTTGAGCGCAGCGGAGGGCCTGGAGCGCTATTTGCACACCAAATATGTTGGGCAAAAGCGTTTTTCTTTGGAAGGTGGCGACAGCATGATCCCGCTGATGGACGAACTGGTGCAGCGCGCCGGTGCGGCGGGCGTGAAAGATGTGGTCGTTGGCATGGCGCATCGCGGGCGTTTGAATGTGCTGATTAATACCGTCGGCAAGCCGCCTAAATCTTTGTTCGATGCCTTTGAAGGCAAGCACGCGCATATCGATGACCCGGCGCATTCGGGTGATGTCAAATATCACTTGGGCTTTTCCTCCGATGTCAAAACCAGCGGCGGCACCGTGCACTTAGCGCTTGGCTTTAACCCCTCGCACTTGGAAATTATTAATCCGGTGGTGACAGGTTCGGTGCGCGCGCGCCAGATTCGCCGTGGCGATCACGATCGCGCCAAAGTGGTACCTATTTTAATCCACGGCGACGCTGCTTTTGCCGGCCAAGGCGTGGTGCCTGAACTGCTGAATATGTCGCAGGCGCGTGGCTATGGCGTGGGCGGCACGATTCATATTGTCATAAACAATCAAGTTGGCTTTACCACCAGCAAAGTGGAAGACGCACGCAGCACGTTTTATTGCACGGACGTTGCAAAAATGATCAACGCACCGGTGCTGCACGTGAATGGCGATGACCCAGAAGCGGTGGTGTTTTGTGCGCAAATTGCGTTTGACTACCGGCAAAAATTTAAGCGCGACGTGGTCATCGACCTCGTCTGCTATCGCCGCCATGGTCACAACGAAGCGGATGAGCCAGCCGCGACGCAGCCGAAAATGTATCAGCAGATTCGCGCCCATAAAACCACGCGTGATTTGTATGCCACCGCACTGGCGCAAGCGGGAGTGATTGGCCCGAACGACGCCGTGATGATGCAGGAGGCGTATCGCGCGGCGCTGGAAAAAGGCGAGCCGGTTGCGCCTGAGCTAACTGTCGCCGATGAAGATGGCAAGGCCACCGACTGGGCACCGTATGTGGGCGGTGATTTACTGCAAGAGGTCAACACCGGCGGCGATATCGCCACGCTGACACAACTTGCCAGCGTGTTAAACACCTTACCGAAAGATTTGACCCTGCATGCGCGTGTCGCGAAAGTCTATGAAGACCGCGCCAAGATGACCGAAGGCAGCCTGCGCATGGATTGGGGCTATGCCGAAACGCTGGCTTACGCGACGCTATTGAAAGAGGGTTTTGAGCTGCGCATTAGCGGCCAAGATGCCGGCCGCGGTACGTTTTTCCATCGCCACGCGGTGCTACACGATCAGCCCAGCGGCAACACTTATTTGCCGCTCGCCGGGATCGCGGGTAGCGACAAAGTGGCAATTATTGACTCGGTGTTGAGCGAAGAAGCGGTGATGGGTTTCGAGTATGGCTATGCCACCGCCGAGCCGCGCACACTGGTAATTTGGGAAGCGCAGTTTGGCGATTTTTGCAACGGCGCGCAGGTCGTTATCGATCAATTTTTAAGCTCCGGTGAAGCCAAATGGGGCCGTGGCTGCGGCTTAGTTTTATTTTTGCCGCACGGTTTTGAAGGTCAAGGCCCAGAGCATTCATCCGCCCGGCTTGAGCGTTTCTTGCAGCTGTGTGCGCTGAATAATATGCAGGTGTGCACGCCGACATCGCCGGCGCAGATGTTCCATATGCTGCGCCGACAAATGCTGCGCAATGTGCGCAAGCCGCTGGTGGTGATGACGCCGAAATCTATGCTGCGCAACAAATTATCAACCAGCAGCATGGCGGACTTGGCCGGTGGCAAATTCTTCAATGTGATTGGCGACAGCAATACGAAAAATCAGTTCACTGCTAACCGCTTGGTGCTGTGCGCGGGTAAGGTCTATTACGACTTAATTGAAGCGGCGGAAAAGCGCGGTTTGGGCAATATTGCCATTGTGCGGGTCGAGCAGCTTTATCCCTTTCCACGCATCGAGGTCACCGCCGAATTGGCGCGGTTTCCAAACGCCGTGGAGGTGATCTGGTGTCAAGAAGAGCCGCTCAATCAAGGTGCGTGGTTTCAAGTTCGCCACCACATCGAAGCGTGTTTGTCGCCGCAGCATAAACTGCGTTACGCCGGGCGGGAGCGTTCTGCAGCGCCCGCCTGTGGCCATCTGGATCAACATATTGCCGAGCAAATCGCGCTAGTGGAGCAAGCGCTCGGCGTGGCGGCTGCGACTTAAATGCGCGATCAATTCAGCGTGCATGAGCGGCTGATTTTCGCGCTCGACGTCGATTCGCGCGCGCAGGCGCTGGCGTGGGTGGACCGCTTGGGCGATGCGGTGAGTTTCTACAAAGTCGGGATGGAGCTTTTAACCAGCGGCGAGTATTTCGACGTGATCGCAGAACTGGCGGATCGCGGCAAGAAAGTGTTTGTCGATTTAAAGTTTTTTGACGTGCCGGCAACGGTGGCCTCAGCGGTAAAAGGCCTGCGCCGACACCAAGCCAGCTTTTGCACCATCCACGGTAACGACGCGATGATGCGCGCGGCAGTCGAGGTCAAAGGCGACTTAAAAGTGCTTGCCGTAACTGCACTGACCAGCCTTGATCAGCGCGATCTGAATGACTTAGGCTTTCAATGCGACGCCAAAGCCTTAGTGGAATCCCGCGCCAAAGCCGCGCTCGCCTGCGGTGTCGATGGCGTGGTATCCAGCGGCTTAGAAGCCAGCGCCATTCGCGCCGCCTGCGGCGAAAAACTATTGATTATCTGCCCCGGAATACGCCCGGTGGCAAACATTGAAACTCTGCCAGACGATCAAAAACGCACGGTTGACGTTGCCGAAGCATTCAAGCTTGGCGCCGATTTCATAGTGGTCGGCCGCCCGATCCGTAATGCACCGGACCCGCGCGCATTGGCACTGGCGATGCAGCGGACGATTGCTGGGTGTTTTACTTGTTATTGAACGAATGGGCGGTCGAGTTGAACGTCTAGATGTTTACTCTCAAGATGTCGTGACACTACGCCACTGAAGTTGATGGGCCTCAAAATTTCTTGATCAGTACTGCGCTCCAAGTTGGCCTTAAAAACACCCTGCCAGCTCGGCAGCGCCATTGAATGGCGCAAGGATTTAATCACTGAGTCGGAAGCTTAAAGTTACATTTGCCAATCGCTAAGCCATAGCGCTGAAGTTTCACCAGAGTACCCTTAGGTCAACTGCGTTAAATATTAGGCACATGCAGCATATTTTACGAATCTGGCTCGTCGTGATTTCTTCGCTTATTGGCGGCGGCGCAGCGCGGGCAGAGTTCGACTACGCGCAGCCGTATTTTGAGCGCGTTGGCGATATTGATTCCATTGATGGTGGCGTGGTGACCGCGATGGCGCGTGCGCCTAACGGCATTCTGTGGTTGGGCACGCAAAATGGCCTTTTGCGCTATGACGGCTATCGGTTTAAGCCTTATCGCTTGGATCCAAACAATGCAAATTCAATTGCTGGCGATTTTATTAGTGCGCTGGAAGTTGCGCGTGATGGTCGCATTTGGATCGGCACGCAAAGCGATGGCGTTTCGGTGCTATCGCCTGCCACCGGGCGGATTCAAAACTTTTCGCGCACAGACGAAAATTCTTCGGCAAGCGGCGCTCAAATTAGTAACAACAGCATTCGCACGATTTGCGAAACCGATGAAGGCATGTGGATTGGCACGCAGGCTGGGCTCAATTTATGGAGCGCAGGAAAATTCACCCAGTTTCGCGCCGCCCCGGATTTAAAACACGCCGCAGACATCGATTTTATTCGCAGCCTAACCTTAGATCGCGATGGCAATTTATGGATCGGTTCCAGCAGCGGCCTGCGCGTGCGCCGGGCACCGGTTGGAAATACGGAAGTCGCAAGTGCGCAACAAGGCAAACAAATTACGCTCGAAGCGATTGCCAGCGGGCCAGATGCAAATTCATTCGCAGGCCAGGGCATAAGCTCGATTTTACAGCTGCGTGACGGTGCTTTAATGATCGGCACACGCCAAAATGGTTTGGCCCGACTGGCGAATCCTTTGAGCCGTGCGCCGCAGCTGAGCCGGATGCAGACCAATGCGTCTGACAGCACCTTGGCGCTTGCGGCGAACCGGGTGCAAGCGATGATTCAGCCGAACGACAATGACGTTTGGCTTGCCAGCGCGACTGGCGGCATTGGCGTGTTGGATCTGCCAACGTTGCAGATCAAGCAGCGTTGGATCCACGATCAAAACATTGTTGGCAGCTTGGCGTTTGATGCGATCGGCGCGCTGGAAATGGATTCGTCTGGGCTGGTTTGGGTCGGCACCTGGGGTGGTGGATTACAAAAAATTCAGGCGAATAATTTCGCGTTTCGCACGCTGCGGCTGGCCAATGCTAATAGCTCTGCCAGTGGTTTAAGCATGTCGGATGTGCATTCGGTGCTCGAGCTGCGTGATAAAACGATCCTGGTAGGCACGGGCGGCAATGGCATCGATGTCTTTGATCGCGCGCGCGGTCGCGTGGATTCGTTTCGACCCGCTGCCGATGCCAAAGACGCTGAAAATGGCCTGAGCGATGGCGTGGTGATTGCCATGCAGCAAGCGGTCAATGGCGGCGTGTGGGTCGGCACGCAAAGCGGCGGTTTGTTTCACCTGGATTTAGCCGCGCGCAAATTTAGCCACATCGGCCCCGCAGGAGCGGTTTCTGACCTGATGATGGCCAAGGATGGCGCGCTCTGGATCGGCAGCTCTAAAGGCGTCGCGCGCGTGCTTGAGCCGGCCTGCTTCGGCGATAACTACCAGCCCGAGCTGATTTTAGACACTGAAAATAAGCCAGTGTTGGGCCAGATCAATCCACTCGCGCAAGATCTTGAAGGCCGGATTTGGGCCGGTAGCGCGGATGGTTTGCGCGTGCTGTTGCCCGGCGCTGCGCAATTTCAAATCATTCGTCACGATCAAAAACGTAACGACAGCTTGGTGCACAACGCGGTGTATGGCTTGTTGGTAGATTCGTTTGGCACGCTGTGGGTGGCCACTCAGCAAGGCGTTGACCGCATGGTTCCGGGCACTTTGATGCTAGGTGATGCGCAAGATGCAACGTCCGTGCGTTTTACCCACGTCAGCGCCGATTTGGCAAAGCTTGATCGTGAGAAATTTGGCGACTCCGCACTTGGCTTGGACGTTGGTGCGAATCTAATGCAAGACAGCGGCGGGCGTATTTGGACCGATCAAGTCGTGATTGATATGGCGCTGCAAACCATGACGCCGCTCAGCCGTGCAGACGGTGTTGATATCGGCACCACTTGGACTGGTGCTTACACAAAAACCACCGATGGTTTATTCCTAAGCGGCGGCACTACAGGTGTTCTGATCGTCAACCCAAAGTATTTTTCACCCTGGACGCTGGCACCAGAAGTGCTAGCGACTGAGCTGCGCGTTAATGGTATTGCGCAAGAATTGACGGTTCTGCACGGGCGCGAGGGCAGCGCATCCGGCTTGATGCTGACACCCGAACAACGCAGTTTTAGCATTGAGTTTGCCGCACTTGATTTCAGCGCACCGCAAAACAATCGCTATCGTTATCGCCTGGTTGGCTTTGATCACGATTGGATTGCCACCGGTTCCGATCAGCGCAGCGCCAGCTACAGTAATTTGTGGCCGCGCCAATACACTTTAGAAGTGCGCGGCAGTAGCCGCACGGGCGCATGGAGCCCCAAGATTTTGCGCATCCCGATTACCGTGTTGCCCGCATTTTGGCAAACGCGATGGTTTGCGCTGCTGACCGCGCTATTGGCGGCCGCGTTGATTGCGCTGATTTTGCGCTGGCGCACGCACCATTTGCATCAGCGATCCGAGGCGTTGAACACCCTAGTGCAGGCGCGCACCGCGCAATTGCAGCAATCTAACACCCAGCTGTTGGACACAAATCACGAGTTGGAACAAGCACAGCAGCGCTTGATTGAGGCGCAGAAGCAGCTGATTTTGCAGGAAAAAATGGCGTCGCTCGGCCAGCTGGTGGCGGGTGTAGCGCACGAGGTCAACACCCCACTTGGCATCGCATTAACTGCCAGTAGTTTTTTGCAGCAGCGCAGTGGCGAGTTTGCCCGCGCGATTTCTGCGGCAAGTTTGAGCAAGTCTGATCTGACCCAATTTGCCAGTGATGCCGCGCAGTCCAGTGCGTTGGTCGCGCAAAACCTAGATCGCGCCGCGAATTTAGTGCGCCAATTCAAGCAAGTATCGGTGGATCGATCCTTCGATGAGCGCCGGGTGGTAATGTTGGACGCACTGATGCTGGAAAACATCGAAAGCCTCGCGCATTTGTGGAAACGCCGACCGATCAAACTCAGCTACAGCGGCGCGCCGAACGTATCGCTCGACACCTATACCGGCGCGATCAGTCAAGTGCTAAGCACGCTGCTGCAAAACGCTATACTGCATGCCTATGCGCCAGATCAGTCCGGCGTGCTCAGCATATCCGTGCGCGAATTGCCGAAACCCAAGCGCACATCTGCGCAAGACCGCTCAAAAGATTCTCAATCCGAACCAGGACGATCCCGCGATACTCGCGCCACCGATGGCCCGGCACGCATCGAACTGATCGTCGCCGATGACGGCATCGGCATGGATGCCGCCACCCGCAGCAAAATATTCGAGCCGTTTTTCACCACCATCCGCAATCAGGGTGGAGTTGGGTTGGGCCTGCATATCGTGTTTAACCTCGTCACCCAACGTCTAGGCGGCAGCATCGAAGTAGAAAGTGCGCCGGGCACAGGCAGCCGCTTTATCGTGATCTTTCCGGTGCGGGTTTGAGTGCATCGGCCTTGGATGATTACTGGCGGCCGACATCACGCAAGCCATAGTGACTCAACCAGCCAAACACCAGCATGACGCTAAAAGTTGCCGCGTTTGCCGGAATTTGGAAATTAAAATCGGCAATCCCGTGCAGCAACAGTGCGCTGAGCCCAAAAATGCAGCTGAAGGCAAGGCCAGATGCTAGTTTATCGGTACGTTTGCGCAGCGCCGCAAAGGCAGATTTATACGCCAATACAAGTTGCAACAGAATAATCGCTGCGCCGACCAAGCCATACTCCGCCAAGATTTGCGCGTAGTCATTGTGTGCGTGGTCATAGAATTTAGCGGATAAATCCGCCGTACGCATGGGCGGGAATAGGCTGCGGAAACTGCCCGCGCCATTGCCAAAAATTGGCGCCTGGGCGAATAACTTGAGTGCCACGCGACTCAAGCCTGGGCGCTCTCGATCCAGCTCAAAATATTGAATCGGCACACCGGCATCAGCGCGCTGAATGGTGCTGACCGCCGCCGAATCTGTCTGGATGTCAGTTTGCAACTCTGCACCCAGCTCCAGCCGGGTCGCGGCCAAACGCGCGGCGATTTGTTCAGCGCCAAACCAACTGCCTACCACGACCAAGTCAACCAAGACTAAGGAAATGAGCAGGGCACCCAACGCCGGTGGACGCAAGGCCATAAAAAAATACGCCAATGCACCCGAGCCAAGTAAAGCAACAAAAAAAGCGACATTGCCCATCCGCGATCCGGTCAATACCAGCGCAATCACCAGTAGTACCATGCAAATTCGTACCTGCGTTTTACGCGCCAACAGTAAAGCCACCCAATCACGCAGGATTTGCCGCCAACTTTGCGCGTTTGCGCCGTGAAATTTTAAGCCACTCACTAATAATCCAGCGCCGATTGCCAAATGCAGCTCTAGATAGCCGGCGAAGCTGTTTTCATTGACGAACGCACCGATACCGCCGCCGACGCCGAACACGAAAAATTCGGTGACGATATGGATGCCCCAAAGTTTCGCGACACTTGCAACGGTGGCGTGCGCGACCGCGGAAAAAAACAGCACATTGAGTAAGCGCTTCAGGCGCGCGTGCGTTTGCGCCAACAGCAAAACCTGCAGCATCAGCTGTAAGTAAAGCGAGGTTTTCAAAAACGCACGAATACTCGCTGCACGATCACTACTAAAATCATGTGCGGCACCCAGGGATATGGATCCAAGGGACGTGCAGTGCAGCAAATTCAAAAGCAGCCAAGCCGCTAGTGCAATGGGTAGCCATGGTCGACGCCGGTGGATACCCACAGACGCAAAACGCTGGATCACCGGCACGCTCCAAATGATCGCAACGCTGATCAAACTAACAATCGCTAGAAAACTGCCCCACACCCAGTCGCGATTGCCACCATAAAAAAATGGCATTAACACCAAGGTCGCGGTGGTTCCGGAAAATGCCAGGGTTTCGACGCGCGCTCGGGTGAAGCGTGGCGCAACAGAAACCGTTCGGGTTGCCGGTTGCCGATGCCGCCTGCGCGGGCGTGCATCGTGCTCGTCAGTTGTAGTTGCATGGACGGAATCACGCATGCTCAAGTTAGTTCCAGCGCAAGCTTTCGGCCTAGCCATTGACCACAAGCGACCGCGCGTGATGCCGAAACGTGGTAGCTCACTGCAAGCACCAAAAACACGACTAGCTGGACCGAGCTTGGCGTAGCAAAAGCAAAAAACAAGATGCCCGCGAATTGGAATAGCAGCGCCGCAGTCAGCACCAACGCTAAGGTTTGCGCCACCGAAAAACCGGCGCGCTGCAACAAGTGATGCAAATGTTGCTGGTCGGGCTTAAACGGCGAATTGCCCTGTTGCACGCGGCGCAGCATCAACGACACGGTATCAATCAAGGGCACGGCGAGCCAAAAGAGCGCGCTGACCGCTGGAAAACTAGACAACGGTGCCTGCGTGGCGTTCACCAATAGCCACGCAATCAGCAGCCCGGCCGCCATGCTGCCGGCGTCGCCAAAAAAAACCCGCGCTTCAGGCAACCAGGGCGTGCGCACATTCAAAAATAAAAACGGAATCAGCGCGGATACCGCCAAGCCCAGCAGGAGCGCCAACTTAACCTCGCCCGCATGATGGAAAAATCCCAATAACCCGCAAAAAACGAGCAGCAAGACGCCTCCGAGTAGGCCGTCCATGCCATCAATCATGTTCATGGCGTTGACCACACCAACACAGGCAAATACCGTGATCGGCCAAGCAAGAGCACCGGTTAGCACGCTATGTCCAGGCCAAAATAAATCGCCGAGCATCGTCAGCGGCGGGCTTTGCCAAAACGCCAAGATCACAGCGAACGATTGCACCAATAAACGCAGCACCGATGGCAGCGGAATTCGATCATCAATCGCACCTAACACGCACATAACGGCTAAGCCCGCAGCCAACCAGGGTTGCGCAAACAAAAGCCCTGACAGCGCCATGCCGACCACTAACGCGAGCATCCAGGCGATACCGCCAACTGCTGGAACCGCAAGCCTGTGCGCTTTGCGCGCGTCGGGCTGATCTAACCAATTTAATTTTAGCGCGCCAGCGCGCAGCGTAAACAGCGCAATTGCGGCAAAAATCGCGGTGATCAGGGCATATTTCACTGGCTTTTTTTCACGAGGTCATTTTTGGATGGAAGTGGTTTTTGCGGCGTCAGCTGTGCGAACTTAAGCCAACTCTTGATACATATGTATGACTTTTTGCGCTGTCCGATCCCAACTGAGTGCGCCCATGGCCCAAATTTTCCCACGCAACCCACGTTGCTTTGCCTCAGCCGGGTCGCGCATTACCTCGATCAAAGCTGCGTGTATCTCGCTCGAACTTGCCTCGCAAATCCAGCCCGCGTTGGCACGCGCGACGTCGCCTGCCAAGCCTACGCCAGTCGATAATAAAACTGGGGTACCAAAACTTAAGGCTTCGGCGGCTGAATTACCAAAATTTTCGTTCTTAGAAACCAACGCTAACGCCCTTGCGTGCTGTATCCAAGGCCATTTTTCATTACCTTTTAGTTCGCCTAAAAATGAAACCCGGTGTTGCGTACCCAGCGTTTGGCAAAGTAGTTGCAAACTTGCCAGCGTGTTTTCCTCGTCGGTACCGGCAATAATCAAGTGCAGATCCGATACCCCAGCGCATGCTTCGATCAATACATTTAGATTTTTTTTCCAAGCCAGTCGCCCCAGATACAGCACATATGGCACATCCAGTGGCACCGCCCAATCAAGCCGAGCAGGCAGTGCAACGCCGTTTTCGATCACGCGCGGATTGTTAACCGGCACGCCCAAGCGCCGTGCATCATCTAACTCGAGCTGGGATGTCGCGTGAAAGCACGCGGCGCGCGCCAGGGTTCGGCGCTCGAACAGCCATATCCAGGCGGTTTTGAGCCATTTGCTTTTGCCCTGGATCAATTCTGGCACCAGCATGCCACGTGGCGCGATCACATAAGGCACGCCGGCGGCGATGCACACCCGAGCGGCCATATTGGTGGGAAACAAAAACACCGCGTGCAAGTGCACAACATCGAATTGGCGCACATGCGTTTTTAACCAGGCACGCATTGCCCATGAAAAATAAAGCGCTCGCAAATAACGTGAGCGGAAATACCAAACGGTCACGCCATCCAAAACACACGGGCTCGCAAGTGGCACGTCAGAATTGCCTTTGCCATCTACATTCGTCGTTAAAACCGATACCTCGCAGCCCGCAGCCGCTTGCGCGCGCGCCAAGCCGTGCACGGAAAAAATCGGCCCGCCGTAGCGCGTCGCTGGCAAATAGCTCGCAACCACATGCAGGATTCTTAACTTCTTCGGCGTGCATAAATCAGGCGACACGGCATATGTTCCTGGCAACATATCTAGCCGATCGTCGGCGCGACAATCGGGCGTTCAAGCAGCCAATCGCCGAGTACCAAAACATCCATTTTAGTGCGCAAAAAACAGTTTAAAGCTTCGCTCGGCGTACACACCACAGGTTCGTTTTCGTTGAATGATGTGTTGAGTAAAATGGGCACACCGGTTGCAACCCGAAAGGTGTCAATCAAATGGTAGTAGCGCGGGTTATCAAGCCGAGTAACCGTTTGTAGACGACCACTGCCGTCGACGTGGGTAACCGCAGGAATTTGTGCGCGTCGGTCGCCGCGTATCGGTATCACCTGCGCCATAAACGGCACATCAGCGTCATGCACAAACCAATCCTTGACGTACTCGCGCAAGATACTCGGCGCAAAAGGGCGAAACGACTCACGCCGCTTGATTTTAGCGTTCAAGATCTCTTGTACGTCCGCCCGACGCGGGTCAGCCAAAATTGAGCGGTTTCCCAGCGCACGTGGGCCCCATTCCATGCGTCCCTGAAACCAGCCGATCACATGACCCAATGTGATGCGTGCAACGACGCGCTCACACAGCTGTGTTTCATCTAAAACAAGGCGCACCAAAATGCCATCGCGTGCAATCTCGAGTGTGAACGCCAAAATTGCGGCCTCACATTCTGCGTTGCTAAATTGTGGCCCCAGATAGGCATGATTGAACGGCTTGGACCGGGCCTGCCCGAGTGATCGCGCACCCGCCAGTGCGGCACCGATAGCACCGCCAGCGTCGGCGCCACTCGCAGCAACGTAGACCCGTTTAAACGGCGTGCACTGGGTTATTTTGCCATTTGCAACAGAGTTTTGTGCGCACCCGCCAGCTAACGCCAAGTCGTCAATTTTGTACTTTGCGTGCAGCCCATTAAGTAGAGCAAACGCAGATTGCTCATAAATCGCCTGCACACTTGCGGCAAGGTCGCGATCACGTTGAGTCAGCTCGACATTGGCAGCGCGCGCAGGGCCGAGTAGCGACTGCATTTTCGTCGAATAGAGCGCTTCAAACTTGGGCGCGCCATCTTCCCATTGATAATTCAGGCTCTCACGATGGTGGCGAAAAAAGTCCAAATTCAGCGCGTAGCTACCATCGGCTTGGCTTGTCAAAAGCTGGCGCAGCTGATTGACGTATAGAGGCTTTCCGTAAGGCGCCAAGCCCATCACTTTGTACTCATCACCATAGTTATTAAAGCCCAAATACTGCGTCATCGCTTGGTAGAAAATGCCCAGCGAATGGGGGAAATACACGTGACCGTCGATGTCAAGCGTTGCCTGACGCCCCGAGCCTGCGCCGAGCCCATAAGCACCCGACGCAAAGTCACCAAAGCCATCAATCGACACTGCCAGCGCGCGATCAAAAGGCGACAGGTCGAACGCGCTTGCCAGATGCGCTAGGTGATGTTCAATAGGCAAAATTTTTCCGGTAAATTTGACATCAGGAAAAGCGGTTTTCAGATGCTCTGCAACGCCCATGCGCGCGTGTCGGATTTTTAATTTTTCAACGATCAAACCAATGCTTGGGCGCTTTTTAATGGCGTACAGCAGGCGTTTGCCGCGCGCCACAGACGGGTCGGTGTTGACGGCAATCGCGTCTACTTCCGCCAAGTTAACACCGGCTTGCGCCAAACAAAATTGAATGGCTTCGGTTGGAAAACCGGCCCAATGTTTAATGCGGCGAAACCGCTCTTCTTCTGCGGCGACAACCAAATTGCCATCAACGACCAGCGCCGCTGCCGAGTCCGCGTGAAACGCGTTGAGGCCAATCACAATGTGGCTCATTATCCCTCCATCTTAATGTTGTTTTGCCCTGGCAAAACAATTAACCCAAACGTTTCAAAGCACCGGCAAATCGCATTTGCCACAGGCTTTTTGCAATGCCAACCTCTGAAGTGCAACGCATTGCGCAGTACTTTAGCGCTCCTCGCCCGGCAGGCCAGACACGCAGATAAGTTATGATTGGCACCAGCCACGGTGCAAGCACTCCAGTCGCGCGAATTTTGTCCTGGATACGCAGCTGATTCCAAGGGGTGGCACGTAGATGTGTGGCTTCCAAAACCGCGTATTTTCGCTGATTGGCAATAAACCGCTGCCAAGACTTTCGGTCGTCGTGATAGACAAGTCCTTGCAACATCAACTCCGCGCCATCGAGCAATAATTTTTGCGTGTGTCCGCGCATCACAAATTGCGCACGTTCGGGGCGAAATAAAACGATTCTTGGCGGATAAAGCGACGCGGGAACCGGCGCACCGTCAATCCAAAATTGGAAGCGAACGGCATAACCCGCCACGGTTTCAGGAGGATTTAGTGACTTAATTTCATCGATTAACGCATCGCTCAAAACATAATCTGCGTCCAGCGTCAGTACCCAAAGTGCTGGGCCGGCGTGGACGTTGCCGCTGATGACCTGTGCGCACTCGACGCCAAACTGCCATTGTGCTTGATGGTTTTCAAATGGATGAACAAAAAAACGCACATTTGAAAAACGCTGGCAAATTTGCTTAGTTTCATCCGTACTGCCGCTATCGACGACGCATACGTCAGCAAACGCTGTTAATTTTTCAAGCACGCGGGCAATGTTAGGCGCTTCATTGAGTGTTAAAATAACGACGGTCACTGGAATGCTCACTAAGCCAGACCTCTGGTAAATCGGGTTATGAAAAACTGCAATAGATAACCCAAAACTACAAAAGCTGCGACACCAGAAATCGTTTCCGCGAATTGACCGCCAACGTTGGTAATTGCAATCCCCGGTATTACCCAGCGCAACCACATCACCAAATCATTGCGCATCAGATAAACCGAAGCAACGCGATCCATTCCGCGTAACAAAAAACCAATAACAAACATACCCAGCATCGCAAACGCAAAACCAAAGTTGCCATACAGCTCAAGCACATGACCAACACCAACGCTGGTACTGGAGTCAAACGTTATGCCGGTTAACCCAGCGACTATATTACCGCTGCCGGCTACGCTCGGTTTGTTGACCCAAATAACACGTGGCACCCAAGCAATTAAAGCTAGACCCAAACTTTCACCGTTTAAAAACTCGGTGCGTCCAGAGTCTAGTGCTTCAACCGCCGCGCCAACGATCCAGTTTTGGTTCAGCCGATCATCCACTAATCTAAGATGGATGAAACTATCGGTGTCAAACCACTGGAATTCGCGAAAAACAAGGCTCACCGCATCGCTCCTCACGCCAATGGTTTGATCGCCCCATACTGCGGTGCGAATGCCATCGCGCTGCTGCATATAGTTAACAAAAAAAGATAGCGCGGCGAATGCGACAAAAGGTGCGAGCAAAAAAAGTTTCTTCGGAAAATATTTTTGAGCTAGGCTAAAACACAATATAAAAACCACATAGGTGACGCCAAAGCCAATAAAGCCTAGAGACAAAATAGTAAGCGCCGGGAATGCCAATGCAATCAAATAAACATGCATAGGCATTTTTTCACCATTGAGTACATATCCATGCATGTAAAGGCAAAGCCCCGGCGCACCGAGCAGCCAGATCGCCGCAAGTAGTGCAGTAACCGATGGGATCTGAAATAAAAAATTCGCTTGGCTTGTTAAAATGGTAAAGCCAAGGCCAATGGCAATTAGTACTGCTCCAAATCGTTTCACTGACACTGGGTTAAGTATTTTTAACGCGGGTAGCCGCACTGGAAATGCAATCCTGGTAAACAATGCGCCAGCGGTAAATGCAGCTAGGCCATAGGTTGTCATTTGGAAACCTACGTAAGTCCATATTCGCGGGTAATATTCGTACCATGGAATTAACAGCAACATGCCGCCTGGCAGGTGCAAAACACTCAATTGGGCGGCATACACCAACGTCAAGCCAGACGATGGCTTGGCACGCGCCTCCAAGAACAATGTTGCTAGCAGCGCGAACCACAGAACGCACAGCCAATAAGCTGCGTTATCATTGATGAAAGAATGCATGTGAACTTAAAGTCTTGGGGTATGCGCTGTCATTTTTCGTTGGAGTGTAACCAACGTCCCTGAATGCCGGGTTGGCGTTTGCCGAACGCATTTTTTATTGATTTGTTTTGCCATAGGCACATCAACATTTGGTGTCGGCGTCGGTTTTTTGTTTGCCGTGTCGCCTTGCGGCGAGAGTTGTTTTGCCGTGTCGCCTTGCGGCGAGAGTTGTTTTGCCGTGTCGCCTTGCGGCGAGAGTTGTTTTGCCGTGTCGCCTTGCGGCGAGAGTTGTTTTGCCGTGTCGCCTTGCGGCGAGACTTTGAAAGTGGGAAAGTATGGAAGAGATTGCACTACGACGCAGGCTGTTAGCGCTCGAAATCAAAGTTTCTGGATTAGAGGCTGATGCCGCCAGATATCGCGCGTTGTTGCGCGCGCGCAACGATTTAATTGTTGAGTTAGACGAACATGGACTCATCAGCGCGGTATCGCCAGCGCTGCTAGAGCGCTCCGGTTTTTCTGCTTCCGAATGCTTAGGGCGCTCAACCTTTGACTTCACATCTGATGATGCGGCGGCCCGTTTACGTGAGCAAAGCCCAACTTTGTTCGATTGGGCCGCGCGCCGCCACCCGTTTGAAATCCCGCTGCGCTGCAAAGACGCGAGTGAGCTTTGGTTAGAAGGAAACATCTATGCCTACACCACCGATGGCGGCATCAACGGGATGTTTTGCCTGTATCGCGACATTACCGAAAGCAAAGTTTTAGAGAGCGAAAATCGACGGCTGGGCGAAGGCGCGGCAGTTGCACTCGCCATTTCTGATACAGAAGCGTTTGAATTTGACTTCGACGAAGGTTTGATTTGGCAGTCGCCAGATTTCCTCGCGCTATTTGGCTTTGATGCCCGCGCGGCGCGGTCAGCGGCGCCGGATGCATGGCTTAAACATATCGACCCGCGCGATCTTGACGTTGCGCGCGCCCGCATGATCGCGACACCTAACCATGGCCTAGATCGAGCGCCTGTGGTTGTGCGCGTGATGCTGAGTAACGAACAAACGCGCTATGTGCGCGTCGCTGAGCGCTTTTATTTTAATAGCGATAGCAGCGCCAATCGAGTCGTCGTCAGCGCGCGCGATGTCAGCAACGAATACGCATCAAAAAATGTCGCTACCGCCCTAACCGCGCAGATCACCGAAGCACCACCCGAGCACGCTGCACGTAGGCTCGCGCTTGCACTGCAAATCGGTGAAGTCGGTGTAGCAGAGTGGTCAAAAGTACGCGGCTGGTTTGAGGTTTCAAGGCGCTTTCGTGACGCGTTAGGGCTAGCCGCCGAGGCGGACCCAGAGAAGTTCGAGCAATTTATTAAACGTATTCACCCGCATGATCGCGATGCGGTATTGGAGCATTCGTTAAGCTCCTACGAAAGCGGCAATACGCATCTGCAGCGCTATCGCTACCGCAGGCCGGATGGCTCGCTTGCACACCTTGAGTCAGGCGCGCATTACCTTCGAAATGCGGCGGGCGAACTTGAAAGCGTGCTGGCAATTGTGCGCGATCAAACTGAGTTGCGCGCGGTTGAGGAAAGCCTACGCTCAACGCTCGAACGCCTGAGCGTGGCAATGCAGATTGGCAATGTGCATTTTTTTGAACACGACGAACGCAGTGATGTCTACCAAGTGTCCAGCGGTTTTTGTGAGCTGTTGGGTTTAAACCCAGATCAACCGGTAACCAGGCAGCTATTGCTCAGCTGCATCGACCCACAAGATCACGCACGACTGCCGAGCCATCGTCATGGTGCGCATGGCGCGCCTGTCGGCCCGGTGCGGTTTCGTGTACACGGTGCGTCTGGAATCAGTTGGATCGAATCTACCACGGCGTTTTATTTTGATGACGCCGGAAAGCTCGAACGCAGCGCTGGCGCACTGCGCGAAGTGACCGATCAAGTGCTGATTGAGGAGGAAATTCGGGCGCAATCAAACCTGTTTGGGGCGTTGATAGAATTTTCGCCAGACGGCGTTGTGCGTATTGATGCTGACGCGCGATTCGTGTTGGCAAACGCCGCTCTTGGCACGCTGATTGGTATTAATTCAAATGACATTATTGGAAAAACGCCGGAAGAACTGCCCATTTCTCGCGAACGTGCCGCCGATTTTAGAGCGCGAATTGAACGCTTTTTTGCCACCGGTAGCGGCGAGGAATTCGAGCTACAGTTTAAGAAATTGCCCGATGCACCCTGGCTGCTGGTGCGCTATGTGGCTGAGTTTGGGCCGGACGGCAAACCGAAGTATTTGCTTGCGTTCCTGCGTGACGTCAGTCAGCTAAAAAATGCCGAGCAAGACGCACTTGCAAGCGCACGTCAGCTTGGGCAGATCATTGAAACGGCGGAAGAAGGAATTTTAGTCGCCGACGTGAACAACGTCATTGTCTTCAATAATCCAAAACTAGAGCAGATTTTTGGCTATGCGTCGAATGAAATGATCGGCAAACATGAGCGACTGTTGCAACTGCCCGATGCAGAAAAGCAGTGGCAGCAGCGCCTAGAGGAGCGACATTCCGGACTAAGTGAGTCCTACACGAACCATTTTCGCCGCAAAGACGGCTCGATCGTGTTGTGCTGGGTAAACGCCAGGCCGCTGCAAGATGCGGCTGGAAAATTCTCCGGCACGCTTGCGATGCTGACCGATGTTACCGATATTGAACGATCCGAACGCGAGTTGCGCCAGGGGATCGAATGGCTCGAATTTTCCATGGAAAGCGCCCAAATTGCTGGCATGGATATTGATCTTGAAAGCGGCTTTTCACGCACGACCGTGCTCTTTCGCGAGTGGTTTGGGCTGCCAGAAGATGGCGAAGGCGCGCCGGTTTCAAACTGGATTTCTCGTGTGTTTGAACAAGATCGGGCGCGCGTGCAAGTCCAAATGCAGGCCATTTTGGAGCGCGGCAGTAGTGCTCGGGCAGATTTTAGACTCGTTGACAGCGCCGGCGAAATGCACTGGCTCTACGCAGTGATTGTCACGGTGTGCAATGTTGGGGGCAGCGTCGCTCGGGTGGTATTTACCGTCGTTGATATCACGCCAAGACGCAAGCTCGAGGCCGAACGCGAAGCACTACAAAATCAGGTTGCGCGCACGCAGCGCGAAGAAAGCCTCGGAACACTGGCCTCCGGCTTTGCCCACGATCTTAATAATTTATTGACAACGGCTTTCGGGCACATCGATCTAGCGCGCATGCTAACCAAAAATGCAGATGCGGAAAATAGCCTGGAACTTGTCGGCGATTCGCTGACGCAAATGACGAAGTTGAGCGAACAGCTATTGGCCTATTCTGGCAAAACGCCGCTGAACTCCAAAACCATTAATCTCAACGTGCTGCTGGAGAAAATCCACTCAATTATGGCGGTCTCGGTCGGTAAAAAAGCGCACTTTAGCGTGAGCTTAGCGAGCGAGTTGCTCATACTGCATGGCGAAGAATCGCAGCTCCAGCAGGTCGCGCTGAATTTGTTGTTGAATGCGGCGGAGTCTTTAGAAGGACGCACGGGTGAAATTGAACTGTCTACCCGCAAAATCTTGCGCGCTAGTTTGAGCGCAGATGCGCGCGAGCAAATTGAACCGCATATTTCCCAGCTCGCGCTACTCAAAGTAAGTGATACCGGCATTGGCATTGATGCGAATTCGCTGAGCCGGCTTTTTGAGCCATTTTTCTCAACCAAAGGGCAAGGCCGCGGGCTTGGCATGTCAGTCGTTGCGGGCATCGTGCGCGCGCACAAAGGCTTTATAGAAATCCAAAGCAGCGGCGAAACCGGAACGACCATCAGCGTTTACTTTCCGCTTGAAGCCACCGTCATGATGCCGGTTGCTGAGTCTCGCCGTACAGGCGACACGGCAGAAGTGTCTGGCCGTACAGGCGACACGGCAGAAGTGTCTGGCGCCGAGCGAAGCATTAAACATGAAGTGCGCGCCGACAAAGCCAGACTTATTCTGGTCGTGGATGATGAGCCGACGTTGCGCAATTTGATCTGTCGCACACTCAACACCCAGGGATTCGAAACACTCAGCGCAGTCAACGGCGATGAAGCGTTGGTTTTGCTCGCGGAGCGCCCCGAGATTGCACTGGTGCTGCTGGATCTAACCATGCCGCAACGTGATGGCATTGAGGTATACGCAGAGATTTTGGCGTTTTATCCGAAGCTTGCGGTGATGATTATGAGTGGCTACAGCGAGCAGTCCTTAGCATCGCGGCTAGGCCCAGACGCGCCGGTGCCAGCATTTTTACACAAGCCGTTTCGCACCAATGAGCTGCTTGCGATGGTGCGCAAAACCTTGGCCCAGAGTTAGCACCGTTTGCGCGCGGCACATGCAGAAATAGACCTGTCGGCGGTGCGCCATAATTTGGCGCTGACGCAATCGCTTGCGCCAGGAAGTCGTGTCCTGGCGATCATTAAGGCAGACGGCTACGGCCATGGTTTGGAGGCCGTGGCAGCCGCGCTTTCAAAAGCGCCAATCCCCGCAGATGCGTTTGGTGTCGCCAGTATCGACGATGCATTGCGCTTGCGTGAATGCGGCAATTCTGGACGCATTGTTTTGCTCAGCGGCTTCGATGAAGCCGCCGATTTAGGCGAAATTCAGCGGCTTGAACTTGACTGCGTCGTGCACCATGAAAGCCAAATTACGATGTTAGAAAATGCCAGCCCCATCAATGCCAGCGTCATCGGTGCAAATCGCAAATTACGCGTCTGGCTCAAGCTTGACTCCGGCATGCGCCGGCTCGGATTTTTTGCGCAGGATTACTTCGGTGCGCTGACTCGCCTTCAGGCCCTGGCCAATGTTGACCCGGCCATTGTTTTGATGACACATTTTGCCCAAGCGGATTGCGTAGGTAGGATCACAAATAATGCCAATGTGGCACGAGCACAGATGGAAATTGAACGCGCGGCGTTTGCCCAGACCCACCTACAAATGCGTCAATTTGATCTTGTGGTTGGTGGCGAAGCGTCAGCTGATCAATTGCCCTACGCGCACTCTTTAGCCAATTCAGGTGCGCTAATCTGCGCGCCAGACAGCCACCGGCAATGGATTCGTCCAGGCGGTATTTTGTATGGCCTTTCAACCCACGACCACTTGACCGGCGCTGAGCTGGGTTTTCGCCCGGCAATGCGCTTGAGTACAAAGCTGATCTCAGTCAAAGCTATTCAAACAGGTGACGCCGTAGGCTACGGCGGTAGCTTTATCGCTGCCCATCCGATGCGCATCGGTATCGCCGCGATTGGCTATGGCGATGGCTATCCTAGGCATGTGCCAAGCGGCACTCCGGTCATAGTTGCTGGTCGACAAACACGCACGGTTGGTCGCGTGTCGATGGATTTATTGACGCTAGATTTGACGCCTTTTCCGGAGCTTGAAGTCGGTGCAGAAGTGGTGCTGTGGGGCGATGGCTTGGCCGTGGAAACCATTGCGCGCGCGGCGGAAACAATCGCCTATGAATTGACCTGCGGCGTGACAAAACGGGTGCGATTTAGCTATGTCGGTGATCTGTAAAGCGCCGTTAAAGCAACGATGAATGCGCGCTGTCACGCACTATTTTAGGGGTGTGTAAGGCGCAAAAATTGAACCTGCATTCAGGCAGCTAGCCCAAGATTGATCTTGCATCTTGCGCACACCACCATTTCAAAGGAAGTTATTCATGCGTACCGTTAGTTCGATTGGTTCGGCTAATTTTTTAAGTCAATCTCTAGGCGTACTTGCTGCGGCAGTTGCTCTTGCGCTGGTTGGCATATCGGCGACATCCGAAACACAGGCAGCGCAATATCAGGCGAGTCAGTATCGCTCTGGACAAACCCAAGTTCGCAGCAATAGCTCGCAATCGCGCTATGTCAGCCGCACCACGCGCCAAGTTGCTGTGCCCGTCCGTAACCAGCGCGTCTATTCCGCGCCACGCGGTGCCACGCTGTTGCGTAGCCGCTACTGGGATCCGCGCACGCGCTGGTTGGTGGATTCGCGCACGCACTCGAGCTATTCTGTTTTAAGTAATGGCGAGGTTTGGTTCATGGAACCATCCAGCGGCTGGGCCTATACCGTTGACCGTTACGGTCGCGTCTATGGTGCTGACCCACGTCGCAACTCAATCTACGCATTTAGCAGCTTGAACAACTGGCGCGGCGATTTATTTTATTTCTTTGACTACTTTTCGCCTTACGACGGCTACTACACCGTGCGCGATTACGACTGGTTCTATTCCAGCTATTACGGTCGTCGCAGTGCGCTGTACGACTACGGCTATGCGTATAGCTCGATGTGGAATGATTTCGACGATTTTTGGGGTTCAAATCGTTTCTATCGTTCGATAAATTTTAGCTACTACGACCCAAGCTTTATTCGCTACGGTTCTGGCTGGAACAGCAATTACTACTACAACGCTTTACCGGCGGTGTACATCGCACCTTGCTATTCCTACACCGTGGTTAACAACACCGTCGTGGTGAATAACAACTACTACACCAATAACAACATAGTCAACACCGCTGGCCGAGGGCTGCCGACAGCTGAACAGGCGGCCGTGCAGCTGTCGCAGCAAGTCGCGGCACCGGCGGTATTTGCCGGAAATCAAATCAGTGCACAGCAAATTGCCGATGCGGGTATTACTGCGCCGATTGAAGCGGTAAAAGAAATCCCGGTTGAAGCGATGGCGCCGGTGCCCGCTAGTGAACCGGTTTTTGAAGTACCCGGTTTGCCAGCACCAAGTGCTGAAGAACTTGCGCGCCCAGTAGAAGCCGCGTTAGAGCCCGCTGTGCAGGAGCCGATTCAAGACAATTCCAGCGAGAAGAACCCTGGGTTTTCGGAGCCGATTGTTGAGCAAGACAGAATCGAGCCAACGCAGCCCGTTGATCCCGTGCAATCAGTTGAGCAGGAGCAAAACCCTGCGGATGTGGTGCCAAACTTTGATGATCAAAAGGAAATTCAGCCGACAACGCAAGAGCCGGCTTATCAAGAGCCGGCGATGAATGAACCTGTCTACGAAGAGTCAAAGGAACCTGCGTATCAAGAGCCTGCGTATGAAGAACCTTCATACCAGGAACCTGCATATGAAGAACCTGCGCGCGAAGAACCAGCGTATGAAAATCAAAAGGAAGAGCAGCCTAGCTACCAGGAACCTGCATACGAGGAGCCTGCGTATGAAGAACCTGCGCGCGAACAACCAGCGTATGAAAATCAAAAGGAAGAGCAGCCCAGCTACCAGGAACCTGCGTATGAGCAGCCCAGCTACGAGCAACCCGCATACGAGGAACCTGCGCGCGAGCAAGAGCCACAATATGAGCAGCCTAGTTACGAAGCGCCACAGCAAGAACAGCGCTACGAAGAGCCGAGCTATGAAGCGCCGCAGCAGCAGGAACAGCAATACGAACAGCCTAGCTACGAGGCACCGCAGCAAGAACAGCGTGATGAGCAGCCTAGCTATGAAGCACCGCCGCAAGAGGAGAACAAGGAATCCTCTGGCGGTATGTAATCTGATTCGCCTTTAGCCTATGCGTTAAACAACAAACCTCGCGCGCAATCGCGGGGTTTGCTGTTTTTTGGATGCAGCGATAGGTACACTGCGCGGCCCTGACCGCGGAATACATGGCCCACTTATGAGCGCAGCAAATGCAACTCGACGTTATCTAAAATCGCATGAATGGGCGCAGCTAGAATCTGATGGCAGTGTGACGGTAGGGATTTCTGAGCACGCCGCCGATGCCTTGGGCGAACTCGTTTTCGTTGAGCTACCCTCGATTGGGAAAACGCTTGCTGCTGGTGCGGCCGCTGCGGTTGTCGAGAGTGTAAAAGCCGCGAGCGACGTGTATTCGCCCATCGCTGGCACCGTCATCGCGGTCAATGCCGTTTTAAACGATACCCCTGAAACGATCAACTCTGATTGTTACGGTAGCGGCTGGATGTTTAAGCTGACACCCGACAGCGCAAGTGGTTTTGCCGACTTGTTAGATGAAGCGGCCTATGCTGCGGCAATCGCATAACGAACTGGCTAAGCCTGCCGATTGAAAATCGAATTAAAAATTTGTCGGTGTTCGGCATATTTGCTAGCCGGACGCCGCCAAGCCACGTAAGCTTGGGCGCACAACCTAAATTTCACATGTTTGATTTGTAAAAGGATCTTTGCTCAATGCGTTCTCTGATTGAACTTTTAATTGCGCTAGCTATTTCTGCTCTGTTTTTTGTGGGCTTGGGCTTTGTATTGCCGAATAAGGGCACGATCGAGCGCCACATAGAAATTGAGCGCCCGGCAATTCATGTCTATGACATGGTGAATTCGACTCGTCGATTTTCGGCATGGCAGCCTTGGACCTATAAAGATGCCGATGCGAGCATCGAATTTTCAGAGCTGCAAGATGGTGACGGTGCCAAAGCGTATTGGACTTCCGCCAGCCTTGGTAATGGCTCGCAGGAAATCATGCCGGGTGGCGTGTTAGAAAAAGAAGTCAAGCTGAAAATAGATTTGGGCAAGCGCAAGGGTATTAGCAGAATCAAGATTGACCCAATGGATGTAGGCGTCAAAGTCTCGATGACGTTTGAGACGGAGTTCAACGGCTTGCTTGAACGTTATAAAGGTCTGTATTTAGACGCTGAGCAAGGCGACAAGCTCAACTTGGGCTTGGCAAGTTTAAAAGCAACGCTGGAAAATTCGCCGTATGCTGCCGACTATGCCGAAGCGGGTGTCGAAGAAAAGATTTTGCTGCCGGTTCCTGCGCTGCAATTAGTCAGCACCGCTAAAGGCTATTCCACGCAACCCCTGAACGTACCGCGTGATCGACAAGTTGCAATTGAAAGCATTGAAAAAGTGATCGCTGCCAATGGTCTAATCGCGCAGCCACCAGAATTTATGGAAATCTCGCGCGACCCAGTTAACTATATTGTGGTGTTCCAAACCACTGTCCCGGTCGATAAAATTGACGGTATCAAGCTTGCCAATGACATCACAGCGATTACCACCGCCGGCTGAAAGTTCTTAGTCGCGAAGCACTTAGGAATTCGCGATAACTGGCATTTGCCAGGTCAAACCAAAGACAAAATATTGGCGTACGCTGCCGTACATGATGTGCGAATTGCGTCCGTCGAAAGCACGCGTAAAACTTACGCAGAGTATTTGAGCCCAGCTGGCACACCAGAAGCGCAGTTTGAAACCAACGTCTATGTACCCGTTGAGTAGTGCTGGTTAAACAAAGTAACCGCCAAACGGCACCTCGATAGGTGCCGTTT
>JANNYO010000202.1:0-6669 GCA_031410115.1 Rhodanobacteraceae bacterium
CTGTGAGCGAACCTGCGCGAATCAATAAACCGTTCGAATTGCGCGCAGCGCCTGGCTATCGACCGGTATTCGATCTTGACGCGGTCATTAGCGGAGAATTGGCTTCAGGCAGCGGCAATTGGGCAGTAGAGGGGCTGACGCTGCGGCGTGGATATGTTTCGGTCACCGTCAATGGTGGCGGGCCGTTCAACGTGCTGATTCATCGCATGCGGGTGTTAGAGGCAATCAGTGGCGGCGCTGAAATCAGCGTAGTTAAACGATCGGCGGTCAGCACCGGCTTGAACTATCAGATCTCGGAAAATGAACTGCGTTATTTCTGGGACACCAACGACGGTGCGCTACGCACCGCGCTCCAAGTGCTTGATGGTGGCGCTGGCGTCACAACCGGGCGCATTCGCGAAAATCGCGTGATCGCAACTGGTAGTCATTCAATCGGAATTCTGATCAGCACGGCGGATCGCACGCATCGCACTGAAATTTTAGCGAACCAAGTTCAGGGCGGGCGCCGCGGCAGTATTTACCTGCGACAGGGCTCCGTCATTGATGTGACCGGTGGTGCCCTAACAGCGCTGCTGTTCAATAACGTGATTACCAGCGTGGTTCCCGGCTCTCGCTATGCCGATGGCATAAAGCTTGAGATCCTTGACGGCAGCGCAAATATGCGTGTGTGGCATAACACCATCTCAGACACCAGCAAAGGTGTCAACGCTGTTGCGAGCCCCGGCGCTGGACCCATTTCCGGTTCCGTGCGCGGCAATATTTTTGCCTACATTGGTTTTGCCGGGCTCACGCGTTCAGGCGGCGCGACAGCACTAGGCGATGCCTGGAATTTATTTTTCCAAAGCCCGTTCGATCCTAGTTTGAACAAGAGCACAATTTTCGCCGACCCGCGTTTCAGACGTGCACCGAATGATGCACATTTGCGCGCGGATTCGCCGGCGATTGATACAGTGTATGAAAGCACGCTTACCGATGTTTTAAGCGCAGAAGGTTTGCCATTCACCGATGGCGACGGAATGCGTCGCGTGAAACAAGCGAATGGCACGCCGTTGTCCGACACGCGTTTGGATATCGGCGCGCTTGAGGCGGGTGATGCATCCGAAATCCACCGCTTGCCCGCAAGCGGCCTGAGCAACGTCAGTACAGTCGATTCAATCGCGCTCAATGGCATTGCTGACGCATATCCAATCGCCACATCGAATTGGAACCCAGATGGCGCGACGGGTGTCTACGACAATCATCCGGTTGGCTTGCGATATTTTCCCAGTATTAACCGCTGGGTATTGCGTCAAGAAGACTTAATAAATTTTGCTGCAAACGCGCGCTTCAATATCTTCGCACCCGGTCAAGGCACGGGCCGTTTTTTTCATGCGAACACCGCTGCAAACACCAGCGGCAACGGCACCGCGTTATCCGCGAGCGGCTTGAACGGTATCGCTGACCGTATCGTCTTAGCACTGCGTAACGCGGGCACCGGCAGCACAATTGCGGAATTGAGTGCACCGATCGCCGTTGGATTTTTTGCACCGTCGTGGCGAGTAACCCGCTTAGATAGCCTTGGAATGCCAGATATCGGCGGTTTCAATATTTATTTTCAAGAGCCCAGCATCAACGCGTTTCGCCATACTGCCAGCGCCGGCAATATCGTTGGCAGCTTTACGCTCGTTGATCACCCCATTTTGAATGGTAATTCCTGCGCGCGGTTTCAGATCACGCCGCTAAGTACTTCGGGAATTTTGAACAACCACAACACCGGCGTTTTTTTCAATTCCAGCATGCAAAAGTGGGCAATTTTTAATCAAGATTTTGCAACGATATCCAACGGCGTTGAATTTAACGTCTTAGTCGACCCAAGCATCATCGAATGCGCCGAGCAATATTTCGCGGACGGCTTTGAATGAATGCGAGGCCAGCGCTGCCGAAAGTCAAACACAGAGTCAATTAAGCGCCGGTTTGACTGACGACCACCCTAGACTAACCGGGCCGCGCGGAGGCATGGTGCCCGTGCCGCGAGGGGCAGGATAGGCAGGCGACGCCACTCAGCCTGGGCGGCATATCGTAACTGTACTGATCTGATTTCAGGCTACCGGGCTTCTTGAATATTGGATTGAAGCGACCCCTGGGGTCGTTTCAATCATAAGAGTTGGACGGCAACGCGTGAGCATTTCGGTCAATGGTTGTGTTCATTTGAGACAGCGCGTAAATACACGTAGTTGGATAGTTTGCAGCTTCGTGCGCTCACATCACACACCTGCTTTCGCACTGCGCGTGATAGAGGTTCATTGCTTGGATGCGGCGCTCCAAAGAGGAACGACCAAACGCTTTGCTCTGACTCGGACGTGAGCTTGTTCAGAAGGCTGACGAAGAGCAGAGTGTTTGTATCCAACACTGCGCGCACCGAATCCTGTAGTGCGCCGGTTTGATCGGCTTCCCACCGTGCGTTGACGGATAACCCGAGGAGCTTTCTTGCGTCCAATTGGCCAGCGCATTCGAGCTGAAACCGCCAACGACCACGCGTAAAACCACACCCATTCCCGCGTGTCGGGACTGCGGCGGAACACTGCAATTTGTCTGCGTGATTCGGCCCTGGATTAGCAGAAATTTGCATCACACCGGGCCTCCGCGCGAACCCAATTTGGCGTAAACGCAACGACCCAGTTGCGCTGCGAACACGCGCATTGCCAGCACTCAAGGTGCAGGCAAAATCATGTGTGCCCAACGAAGTAAAACAATCCCAAGATCGCACATTCGGGCAACAACAAAACCCGAAAATCAACTAAAAAAGCCTTCAATTGAGTGCGTTGCGCCACTACCGGCCGTAAGTCAGCGCACTTCGCCCGCCCAAACCTGTGGTCGGCGAAAAGCAATCCCACATAGACTAGAAAAGCTCACTTCGATCAGCCTCTAACCAGACTACCGGGCTTCTTGAACATTGGATTGAAGCGACCCGTGGGGTCGTTTCAATCCTAAGAGTTGGCCGTTTTTTGCTACGAGCTATGGATTTTCAAAGCCGTTTGCAAAATAACCTGCTCGCCAACCTTCCGCGATTGGCCCGGTCGATCGCAGTGTGCGCGCATTATCGCGAAAATCAGCCACACCAGTTGATTCTTGCGTGATGACACCGCCGTTAATAACAGGCCAAGTGTTATCTGGGTTTGAGAAGCGCGGAATCAATGAGCAACGCAAGTTAAGGCGTTTACAATCAGCATCAGTGGACATAATGCTGTGAAAGCCAGTCGTTGTGCCGCTCACGGAATGGGCAAACGACCAAGGAAATGTCGGCATCGGGATTGAACCCGTTTCAAACGGATGGTGCTCTAAACCCATGTTGTGGCCGAGCTCGTGTGCGAGCGTTAAGTTGCCGGTCGCGCAATCGCGCCTTACTACCGAAAAAGCCAATGCTTCAAAAGCATTTATTTCTGCAGCACGCATTTGTCTCGCAACGCCACATAATTTGATGTTTGTATTAGGCGGGGCTGCGGTGCCGCCGTTTTCAATAATCATCACAACGATATCGGCTCGGACAGCGTTTCGTCGAACGGCAACCGCCACGCTATCGGTCAACGTTTGTAAGTCCTGAGAAATCGCTTCGCCGTAGTCCTCGCTAGTACATATTGCTGCCGGCGGTATGCACGCGTCGACTATGCCGCTGGGCACAGCTTCAATAGCTGCCACGTTTATTTGAACATTTGCATTGCTGCCAACATAGGCGTCGTTTGTGGCCGCAACAGCGCCCCGAATTTGACTGAGTAAATTGGCGAGGAAGAAACCGCCACCAACACCTGAAACAGCTTGCGGCGTGTAAAGAAAAAGCACGTCGACTTGCGCCGGGCCTGCGGCTGCCAATTGTGGTGTCTGGATCGGTAAGTTTGACGACATAACCTGCGATTGCTGTGCAAGTGGTAACGACAACGATGGCTCCCCGACTTTGCTTTGATCGACCCATTCAAAGCGTGAACCGTTGCCAATAGCCTCGATTTCAAAGTGCTCGGCACCCGCAAAAATTAGTCCGCTGACGATGCCTTCCTCAGCGTGAATAATTGCTTCGTCACGACCGTTAACCCCAATCCACGTCAAAGACGTTGGGCCTGTTCGCTTTGACGTTCTGCGGGTGTAATTCGCCGATGGGCTACCTGGGATCTGAAAATCGAGCGACGCGGGATCAACGGCCAATGCAGCTGCATTGACGACAACGTTCCAAACCGTTCCCCGTCCCGTTGGGCCTGGTGGACTTGCGTTTGAGAACCCACCATAAAGCGAGTCGGCGGCAATTGCATTGCCGCACAGAAAAAGTAGCAGACAAAAAACGTGTTTCATGGCTTAAGCGCCCTGCAAGAGACTAGTGAGATCAGCGACAGCAAAAGTAGATAGCCACTGCTGGAAAATATGGGAACTGGCAAAGCATCGGGCTTGCGGCGAAACTCAGTGCGCGCAAGAATTAACCCAGCAGTTTGACGAAAATTTATTGGTATGACGCCGTTTGGAATCGTTCGGACGAAAAACGTCATTCGGCAGGTTCGAGTTTCCATCGGGGCTAGGTCAGTCAATTGCCGCCAACTAAAGCCGTAAGCAATTGACGACGGCGGCGGACTCACTTGGAATACCGACAATACGCAAGGCGATTGCTCAAACGGGAATGAAAGCCCGTCAATCTGGTTGCTAGTGATTGAAAAAATGCTGGGTATTGCTACAACCTCGTCGTTCGTGATGCTGAGTGTTAACCCGACCTCCTGACCAATTGTTACGAATCCATCTGCTGGTGTGATAGCCGTTGTCACGATTAATGCTTGAGCGGAAGACGCTAACGTTAACGCGCAAATGCCCGCAATAATTTGCAGTAAATGCGCGAGTTGACGTACTAAAAAACTCATGACCTGGTACTCCGATAGATCAATTCATTCGAACTACGAAAGGTTGCGGCAAACGACCAACGTTAAATTCAGCCGCCATGCGGCCCGGAAAATAATGATAGCGCGATACCGCCTAATGCCGCATGGTCGGCCTGCAATAATGGGATGGACTCCTCCCGGCGCTGCGGCATCAATGTGCCAAGCTGTGAGATATAGAAATTCACTTTGCCACCAGAAGGAGTCCGCCATGAAGTCTATCGCCGCCGTTTCCGGTATTCAAACGATCGCAGTCGACCTTGCCAAAGAAGTATTCCAGCTTGCTTGTGCCGATACCAATTTCCACATCGTGCAATCCCTTCGATTGAAGCGCGCCGATTTTCTCAATTTTTGGCTCAACCTCAAACCCATGCATGTCGTGATGGAAGCCTGCGGCTCTGCACATCATTTTGGTCGGTGGCTAACATCACTAGGTCATCGCGTCAGCCTGCTTCCTGCGCAATATGTGCGTGCCTACGTGCGCCGCAACAAGACCGATGCCGCTGATTGCGCAGCCATGCTTGAAGCGGTTCGCGCAAGCGATATCAAAATCGTGCCGATCAAAACCCAATATCAACAAATGATTCAGCTCATGCATCGCACCCGTCAGCAATGGCAACATGATCGCACCGCGCGTATTAACCTCGCTCGCGCCATGTTGTGCGAGTTTGGTATCGCGGTGCCACTTGGCGCTGAAACCGGGCAAGCCGTGATGCGCGCACAGCTGGCCAATGAATTGCTGGATCAAAATCTGCGCAGTTTGCTCGCACAGGTTCTAGAAGAGATTGAAGGATTTGAGCAACAGGTTCTGACGCTGGATCGCCGGCTGCAAGCATTGAGTGAAGACGACCCGGTGCTGGTCAAACTGGAAAGCTTGCCGGGGATTGGTTGGATTACCGCGACGGCATTGCGTGCCAGCGTCGGTGATATTCACCGCTTCAAAAACGGTAGGACGCTATCGAATTGGATTGGATTTACGCCAAAAGAACACTCCAGCGGGTCGACACGCAGTCTGGGTCGTATGAGCAAGCGCGGCGACGTCTATCTGCGCACGCTCATGATTCAAGGTGCGCGTTCCGTGCTCGCACATGCGATCAAAGCGGCGCAGATGAAAAAGCCATTAGATGCTTTACGAAGCTGGGCGATAAAGCTACGCGAGCGCAGTGGATTCAATAAGGCCGCTGTCGGACTGGCCAACAAGATGGCGCGCATTGCATGGGCCACTTGGACGCATGGAAGCGCATTCAACGGCAACCACGCGCACGCCCAGAAGGTTGCGATTGCATGAAGAAAAACAAAAGCGTCAGCAGTAAAAACAAACGAACAAAACTCACCACGAACAAAACTCACCACGAACAAAGTCACCGGAGCGGTCAAACAATCAAACGATGGAAGCGGCTCGGCCGCAGGTTCAAAAAGCCGACAACTAAAATGGCAGCAAAGGCCGGTGGAATTTTAGGCTCGAACCTTGCGAAACCCATTATGTCCAGGCGGTAAAACGCTATCCAATAGGACGAATAGATTAATGCACCGACCCAAATTTCATCAGACGATTATTGCCAACTCGGTTGACTTGGGGGAGGAGTCCATAGATTTTAGTTAGGCGTCAACATCGGCGGCGTCCAAGAAGCTCCACGTGTCCGCACCGTCGAAGTGTCGAATTCGCACCGACTCTAATATCTTTGGGTCAAAGTTGCGTAGGTTCACGCCGTGACGTGCGCCAGGCTCTGGCGGAATAGGTTCCCAGTGCGTTACGCATCCGCAAGTGGCACAGCGAGTGGTC
>JANNYO010000203.1:0-1160 GCA_031410115.1 Rhodanobacteraceae bacterium
GGGAACCTCTTAAAACCCCCATTAAAAATTCCCAGAATTCCCTAACGTCTTAGAAATTATCAATTAATTCAGTTTGATCGAATTTTCACCTCTCAACCTTCGATAATTCGCCTTTTTTGCGGATTTTCCTGCTATTTCCCAAACTTCAGGCGTAGCTTCGCGTAAGCGCCGCATCGCGGCGCACCAAAAACAGTGCCCGCTTGAAGTTGTACGCCACCGCATTTAGCGTCAACTGCACCTTCGCCCGCGCCAGACCTATCGTGCGCACCAGCCCACCGCCCATCTGTTTCACCGTCGCAAACACATGCTCACCACGCGCCCGCGTCTTCGCTATCCGCGTGTTGCGCTGCTTTTGACAAGCGCTTAGCGCCTTGCCTTTTTTGGCCTTGCGCTGAATCTCCAAGCGCCAACCCGCTTTCTTCAACCGCTGCTCGCGCGGGCCATCGGCATAGCCTTTATCCGCCAACACCAAGCGCGACGTATTCGCCGTATCCAGTGCCTTTTCAAAGTGTTTGGTGTCGTGCGCTGACGCCGTGCTGATCACATCGGTTTGAATCAACTTGTTGGCAATATCCACGCTCACTGAAGCCTTGTAGCCAAAGTAACTCTTGCCGTGTTTTTGCGTCCACGTCGCATCTAAATCTTTCTGCGCGATTTTGGCTTTTGACCAGTCTTCAGGAATCTTCCCCTGCTCCAACACCACCTTGTCTTCCTTAGTAAAATGCTGCACCGGCGCGCGAATTAGGGTGCCATCAATCACCTGACCACCGCGTGCGATATAGCCTTTCGCGCCAATCTGGCGCTTCGCGTCGGCGAATAAGTCACTCGATACATCGGCTTTTTTGATCCGCTCACGAAACGCCCAAAGTGTCTTGCTGTCTGGAATTTGGCTGCTGCGTTCCAGGCTCAAAAACCGCTGGAAGCTGCTGCGGTCATTGATTTGGTACTCGACTTGGTCGTCCGAGAGGCCAAAGAACTGTTGCAGAATAATCATGCGCACCATGAGTTCTGTGGCATACGGCGGGCGGCCGCCAAGCTTTGGATCGGTGCGCGGCGCTTTCGCATCCACGAGCGCGGCAAGCGCGGCAAAATCGACCAGGCAGTCCAGCTCAACCAGGGCATCTCCAAGCTTGGTAAGCTTGCTGCTGCGCTGATTTTGG
>JANNYO010000204.1:0-9272 GCA_031410115.1 Rhodanobacteraceae bacterium
GGTGATGCCGACGTAGGCGAGGCGCCGCTCCTCCTCAAGTGCCACCGCACCGGCTTCGGCGGCGCGCTGGGTTGGAAACAAACCCTCTTCCAAGCCCACTAAATAGACATACGGAAACTCTAAACCTTTGGCGGAATGCAGGGTCATCAGCTGCACCGCGTCTTCCCAGGGTTTTGATTGGTGATCGCCCGCTTCCAATGCGGCGTAGGCCAAAAATTGCTGCAACGGCGTTTGCTCAGGTGGCGGCGCTTCGCCCGGCACTAAATCAGGAATAGGCGGGCTGAAACGGCGGGCGGTGTTGACCAATTCCGCCAAGTTGTCCGCGCGCCCTTCCTCGGCGCGATCTTCGCGCTGATAGTGGGTGTTGAGGCCGGATTTAATCAGTACCGTGTCGATCAAATCGCCCAATTCTTGTTCGGCTGCCGCCGCCGCACACTGTTCTAACATCGCAATCAAAGCAGTGGCGCCGGTTTTCGCTTTGCCGTTCAAACCGCCGCAGCCCAGAGCTTCGATGATTGCAGCAAACAGCGACAGACCGCCGGATTTAGCGCGCACGCGTAAAGATTCCAGCGATTTTTCGCCGATGCCTTTAGGCGGTGTGGCGATTGCGCGCTCCAACGCGACATCGTCTTCGCGGTTTTGCAACAGCCGCAGATAGCTGAGCGCATCTTTAATTTCGGCGCGCTCAAAAAAACGCAGGCCGCCGTAGACCCGATACGGCAGGCCTTTTTGCATCAGCGCTTCTTCAAATAAACGGCTTTGTGCGTTCGAGCGATACAAAATTGCGTGCGCTTTTAAATCCCCACCCGCCTCCCCGGCGTCAGACGCTTTTTGAATCCGCTCAACGGTGAAACGCGCCTCCTCTTGATCATCAAAGGCGCCGAATACTTGGATCAAGCCGCCCTCGCCAGCATCCGTCCACAGCGCCTTGCCCATGCGGCCATCATTGTTGGTAATCAGCGCGTTTGCTGCCGCTAAAATATTCCCAGTCGAGCGATAATTTTGTTCCAGCTTGATGGTTTGCGCACCGAGGAAATCGCGCTCAAAGCGCTGCATGTGTTCAACCCGTGCGCCACGCCAGGAATAAATCGACTGATCATCGTCACCGACGACAAACACCTGTGCGCGTTCCCCGGCCAGCAGGCGAATCCAGGCGTATTGCAAAGTGTTGGTATCTTGAAACTCGTCGACTAAAAGATGGCTAAAGCGATTTTGGTAGTGTGCTAACAAACCCGGATGCTCCAGCAATACTTCCTGGCAGCGCAACAATAGCTCGGCAAAATCCACCACGCTGGAACGCCGGCACGCCGATTCATAGGCGCGATAAATATCAATCCAGATCGGCTCCTGCCGATGATCGCCGCTTTGGATTGCATCCGGGCGCAGACCTTCGTCTTTCCAGGCATTGATCAGCCACATCGCTTGCTTGGGGGCAAAGCGCTCGGCATCACAGCCCAAATCTGCCACCACCCGCTTGAGCATACGCAGCTGATCGTCTTGATCCAAAATCTGGAAGTTTTCATGCAAACCCGCCTCGCGAAAATGCAGGCGCAGCAGCTTATTTGCCAAGCCATGAAAGGTGCCGATCCATAAACCACGGTGCGGCTGGCGCATCAGGCTTTCGATGCGGTGGCGCATTTCGGCGGCGGCTTTATTGGTGAACGTTACCGCCAAAATGGCGTGCGGCCAGACGTTTTCCGCTTCGACCAAATAGGCAATGCGCTTGGTCAGCACGCTGGTTTTGCCCGAGCCTGCCCCGGCTAACACCAAATAGTGCCCAGGCTTTGCCGCCACCGCTTGGCGTTGATGTGGGTTTAGGCCATTGAGTAAATCGGTTAAATCCATTTGTTTTTATTCCAGCGATCATCATGCCGACGGTCGCCGGGCGGCGATTTTAGGATGAAACTGCCGCGCTTAGATACGCCATGGTTGCCCGCGTCTGCCCACAACGTTAGGCTGCGGGAAATAATTGATCTGGGGAATTTTGTTATGCAGCCGAAAGTGTCTGACGTGCCCAGTGGCGGCTTGTATAACCCGGCGATGGCGGAACTTGACGGGCCTGCGCGCGCGGCGATGTTGGCGAAGCTAGCGCCTGAGGATGCTGAGCGGGTTCGGCGTTGGCTAACATCGCTCGCGCAGGCAACGCAGGATGGCGCGGACGCTGTTATTGACGCTTCAGCTTCGGTGCGGTCATTTGCCATGGCCGCTGATGGCTCGGGTGTTGGCCCTTACCGCATCCTGGAATTATTGGGCGAAGGCGGCATGGGGCAGGTTTATCTAGCTGAGCAAGATCAGCCCAGACGTCGGGTGGCGCTCAAGCTCATGCGCGTCGCTGGGGCCGAGGCGCAGCGCCGTTTTCGCCTGGAAGCGGAGGTGCTTGGGCGCCTCGAACATCCGCATATCGCGCGGATTTATGAGTCGGGTATCGCGCCGGCCTACGGAATGGCGGCACAGGGCGAGGGTGAGCAAACGCCCTATTTAGCGATGGAATACGTGCCGGGGCTGGAGCTTTTCGCGCACGGCACTCGGGCAAAACTAACGCTGCGCGAGAAAGTTCAGCTTTTGGCGAGCATTGCTGAGGCCGTGCACCACGCGCATTTGCGTGGTGTTGTGCACCGTGATTTGAAGCCGGCAAATATTCTGATTGACGAACGCGGCGACCCCAAAATTCTAGATTTCGGCATTGCCCATATTTTGCAAGAAGGCAGCGCGGGCTTGGCATCGGCGCGCATGACTCGCGAAGGTCAGCTGATCGGCACCTTGGCTTACATGAGCCCTGAGCAGTTGCTGGGCACGCAAACCCATGTGGATGTGCGCACCGATGTCTACGCCTTGGGCGTGATCGCTTACGAATGGCTGGGTGCGGCCTTACCGTACCCAAGTGATCAGATGTCAACTTTGGCGTTGATTCGCCACATTGATGCCTCAGATCCAACGCCGCTTGCGAAGGTGAACGCGGAAGTTCCGGCGGATTTGAGCATCGCGATTATGAAAGCGCTGGACAAAGATCTGGCGCGTCGCTACGCCTCGGCGGGTGAATTCGCCGATGATTTGCGGCGTTTTTTAAGCTATGAACCGGTGCGCGCGCGGCCCGCGACGCTGAATTATTTGGTGCAAAAGTTCGTCCGGCGCAATCGCCTGTTGGTGGCGGCATCGGCACTGGTTGCGCTGACCTTAATCAGTGCATCGTTTGTTTCCTACCAAAGCGCGCAGGCGGCAAAGCGGGCCCAGCGGGAGGCAGAAAATAAAACCCAGGAAGTGCTTGCCGTCAATGAATTCGTCGAAAGCATGCTGCTGTCGGCTGACCCCGAACGCGCGGACGGCCGCAAGTTGAGCATGGAGGAATTTTTAGACGGTGCGCGCACATCGATGGCGCAGCTCAGCAGCGCGCCGCAGGCGCAGGCCCGGGTTGCCAGTTTGGTTGGGCAAGTGTATTCGCGCTTGGATCAATCCAGTTCGGCGATGGGCCTGTATGAGCAAGCCTTGAGCGCGAATTTACGCGCGCCACAGCCGTCCGCTGAGCTGGCCGCTGACGTCGGAATTTTTCGTGCGATCGAGCAAACACGCCAGGAAAATGTGGCGTCGGCGCTGGCAAGTCTCGCGCCACTTTGCACGCGGATCGAAGCTGATTTCGGCGTGCAGCACCGCTTGTTTTTAGTCTGCAACAGCGCCTTGGCGCAGGCTTGGGATGCCAGTGGCGATGTCGAAAAATCGATCACCATCGCAACCACCGCGCTGGCACGCGCGGGCAGCCGCGATGAGTTTCCTGATGCACGCGCCGATCTTGAATTTAATTTGGCGCACGCCTACATTCAAACCGGCGAGGGCGTGAAAGGTGAAACGCTATTGCGCGATTTGCTGCGCTTTGAGCTAACCCGTAACGCGCCGGAATCGGCGACGGTATTGGGCACTAAAAAGGCGCTCGGCCAAGCGCTGCAGCGGCAAAATCGCTTAGCCGAGGCGATTGTGCTGTACCGCGAAGTGGCCTTGGGGCGCGCAACGCTGTATGGCAGCAATAACCCAAGCACCATACGCGCACAATTTCAGCTCGCCGCTGGGTTAGTTAGCGCCAAAGAATTCACCGAGGCGCAGCCGATCCTGGAAGCGGTCGTGCGTCAGTCGGAAAATCGCGCCTCGACACGCTCAGACTATTTCGCCGCGTTGAATGTATTGGCGCAAATTTATCGCCAAACCAATCACTTGCCGCAAGCGGAAGCAAACTATCGAAAAGTGATCGCGATGGCCGCGCAGCACGGTGAACTGAGCAGCGACACCGTGATGGCGCGCGGCGGTTTGGGTGCGGTTTTGACCGAGGCCGGCAAGCTTGACGACGCCCAAGCGTTATTTAGCGAGGCGATGAAAATTGCCCCCAGGGTGATGGGTGAAAATCACATCTATCTTGCGCAGCTTGCCAGCGCCGCGTCGGAGTGCGAGATCTTGCGCCATGACCGATCTGCGGCGCTAGCGCTACTGAATAGCTCGGTGCCAAAATTATTGGCAACCTACGGCGCCGCGCATCCGCGCACCATCGAGGCGCAGGCACGCTTGGTGCGTGCGCAGGCGTTGCGCTAGCTGGCGATCTGCAAGCTCAATCAAGCTCAATTTCGAGTTCCTACAATGCAACATGATGTTGATTTACGCAGCGCAAACCTGGTTTTGCAGCGACATACACTCAAAACCCAATTTGGCCCGGCTGTTTACCAGCGCGGTATCGCATTGGCGAATAGTGGTGGCGTGGGCGCTTTGGACGTTAGCGTATCGACAAAAGCGACTGGGCAGGCGTTCGCAATCGTGGCTATGGTGGGCTCAGAAAGCAATTCGCGAAAAAGTTATCGGGTGTATGTAAGTTTTTCTGCGGGCAAAGCGTTGAGTTTGAATTGCCGTTGCACGTGCGCTTTTAGCGTGCATTGCAAACACGCCGTGGCAGTGCTGACGCAACTGTCGCGCGACGCCGCTAAACTTATGATTGCTGATCACGCGCTTGAGCAAGCCATGCAAGCGCCGATTTCAGCCGAAAAAGTACCTGAAGCCGGTCAAGCCGATTCGCTCGCGCAAGAACAGGTGCGTGCCTTGCTAACAGCACAGGCGGCGCAATCTGGCTTCACTTTGGCGCAGCTGGGTTTTGACGGCGAAAGCCAGCAGCAAGCGTATTTCGCGAAGCCCCGTATGTCGTCGCAAACAGAACTGGCAGAAACGGCTGAATTTGCCGCACAAGTGCAGCTTGAACAGCTCGCCGCCAAAGAATTAACAGAAGACCATAAAAACCTAAACCTATGGGCGCAATGGTTCAGCGCTTTTGATCGCACGCCCAGCATGGAACCGCACACTACTGCGCCAAGTTACGGCGCCAAGCCGATTACTAATATTGCGTTTGTAGTGAGCTTTGCCAAGGTTTTGACAGTCACACCCATGCAAGTTGTAGAGGAATACCTTGGCACATCAAGGGCGGGGATTCGGGCCCAACCGCTCGCCAATCTTGTGCGCGTATCAAACTTCAATTTCCGCGACCTTTGGGCGCAGTATCCGGAAAAGTTTCGGCCCGTTTTGGAATTGCTATTCAGTAATCCATGCCCGGATATCTATCGAAATACCAGCTACCAGCTGATCGGGGATTTGGGCGAGCGCACCTTGATCGCGCTGTTTGCGCATCGCGTGTACCTGGAAAAATTTGGCGGGCCGGTGCTCAGCTTGGGCGCGCCCCGAACCCTTGCACTATCCTGGCTGCCGGACTCGGACGGTCGGCTCAAAGTTAGCGCTGCGGTGCAGCCGAATGCCACGCTTTTTAGCCTTGCGGAGTTGTGGTATTTCGACGCACCAGTGGCTGAAATCGGTCGTGCGCCAGGGATTTCCAGCGCCCAGTACCAGCTGATGAACACTTTGCCACCGCTACGTTTGGCAAACGTGGAGCGTGCCGCCGAGGGCATGTTGACACGCACAAAACTGAGCGAATTGCCCTTGCCCGTGCAGCTATCGCGACGCGTTATTGCGAGCCCACCCAAACCGGTGCTGATTTTGGAGCGCGTGCCATTGGCGCAGCCCAGAAAAGATGCGGAGGCTGGCGTGGTGCTACTCGGTGCACGCCTGGTGTTTGATTACGAAGATGTTCGCGCCCCCGACCTGCGTGATCAGCGCTATCGCTTCACGCAAGCGGGCGTGATGATCGAGGTGCAGCGCGGCCGCGAATTTGAAGATGAAATCCGCATGCGGCTGCGCGGTATTGGCCTTGAACGCTTGGCCGATGGCAACATCACTAACCCGTATTTTTCCGATATTCGAGAAAGCCATTGGCTGCCGTTGACGGACGTATTTCGCATCACGTTTGACGATTGGTTCCCGCTGATTGCGCCGATTGAACGCGCCGGAATTGCAGTTGAAATTGATCCGCTGCTGCCGATGGAGCTGCTGGATGAACCACAAGATTGGTTTGCTGATCTTGACGATACCGGCGATAGCGACTGGTTCAATTTGGCGCTCGGCATTGTGATTAACGGCGAACGCGTGTCATTGCTGCCGATTTTGGTGCAGGCATTGGCGAGTAATCGGCTGAGCTTGCAGCCAGTACCCGGCGAAGCGCCTGATGCAGTCTGGCTGGCGGCGCTGGACGAGCGCCGCCGCATTCCGTTGGGCTTGGCAAAAATCCGCACCTTGATTGCGCCAATTGTGGAATGGCTGGAAGGCTTAAAGGGCGACACCCTGCGCTTGCCTGCCTTGCGCGCGGCGGTGTTTGATGAGCTGAGTGATGGCGAGATCTCAATACGGTGTTCGCGGGCGTTGAGCAAACTTGCCAAAGTGACCAGCGGCGCACTGAATCACAAGCGCTGCAAGGTGCCAAAAACTCTAAAAGCCACGCTGCGCGGCTATCAACACGATGGCTTGGACTGGCTGAGTTTTCTCGGTGAACACGGCTTAGGCGGCGTGCTTGCCGACGATATGGGCTTAGGCAAAACGATCCAAGTTTTGGCGCATATTTTGGCCGAGCGCGCCGCCAAGCGGCTCAATGGGCCAGTGCTCATTGTGATGCCCACCAGCTTAATTCCAAACTGGTGCAGTGAAGCCAAGCGCTTTGCGCCGGTGTTAAAAGTGCTGACCTTGCACGGCGCGGATCGTGCGGCGAAATTTGCTCAAATTGGCGCGCACGATGTGGTGCTGACGACTTACGCACTGCTGTTTCGTGACGAGGATGCGCTGGCGATACCAAAATTTTCTTTGGCGGTTTTTGATGAGGCGCAAGCGATCAAAAATCCACAGGCCAAAGCCGCGCTTGCCGCGCGCCGAATACGTGCAGACAGGCGCATCGTGATGAGCGGCACGCCGCTGGAAAATCACTTAGGCGAACTTTGGGCGCAGGTGGATTTAGTGCTGCCGGGCTTGCTCGGCCCACAAAAAGCCTTTACCACGCGCTTTCGCACACCGATCGAGAAATTTGGCGACGACGCGCGCAGTAGGATCTTGGAAAAGCGCCTGAAGCCGTTCCTTTTGCGCCGCACCAAACGCGAGGTTGCCAGCGATTTGCCTGCGAAAACGGAAATCACCCGCCCGGTGGCGCTCGAAGGCGGTCAGCGCGAACTCTACGAAACGCTGCGTTTGGCGATGAATAAAAAAGTGCGTGATGCGGTGGCAGCGCGCGGCATTAAGCAATCCAGCATTGTGATGCTGGATGCCCTGTTGAAATTGCGGCAAGCCTGCTGTGACCCGGAGTTGGTCAAACTACCCAGCGCGCGCAAAGTCAAAGGCTCGGCGAAACGCGAAATGCTGCTGGAAATGCTAGCAGAGCTAATCGAAGAAGGCCGCCGCGTGCTGGTATTTTCGCAATTCACCGAGATGCTGGACTTGATCGAAAGCGATCTCAACGCGCAAAAAATCCCCTATCTGCGTTTGGATGGCAGCACCGTGGATCGCGCCTCCCCGGTCAATCGTTTTCAAGCACTGGAAGTACCTGTGTTTTTGATTAGCCTAAAAGCCGGCGGCGTGGGTTTAAATCTAACCGCCGCCGACACCGTGATTCATTACGACCCATGGTGGAATCCGGCCGTGGAAAATCAAGCCACCGATCGCGCGCATCGCATTGGTCAAGACAAGCCGGTGTTCGTTTACAAACTGGTGTGCAGCAACACCATTGAGGAAAAAATCGTAGCACTACAGGCGAAAAAAGCGGCGCTGGCCAGCGCGATCATGAGCGGCGGTAGCTCCACCGCGCTGAAGTGGGACGCGGAGGCGATTGCGCATTTGTTTGGGGCTGAGGAATAGGAGGCAACTGACACCATGTCGCTATTTTTACTGGCGCTGTGGCAGACGAAATCAAGTTACTTCCATCTGCGACGAAATGACTCTGTAAAACGGTTGTGAGTGGCTACTGACCAAAATTAATAGAATATTGGATGACACAACATGATTCTGACAAACAAACTCAACATCACCGATCAAATCGAACTCGCCCGCGCTGAAGAAAAAATAAGTAAACAAAAGGCCAAGCAGCTTTTTGATTCTGGCGATATCAACAAAGTCGAGGTTGGTACCTTCGCCGGGCTGGCGTTTATTCATGCGTATTTGTTTGACGATATGTATGATTTGGCCGGAAAAATTCGCGATGTGAACATCGCCAAAGGCAGTTTCCGCTTCGCACCGTTGATGTATTTGGCTCCCTCGCTAAAACACATCGACGCCATGCCACACAGCACGTTGGATGTAGTCATCGAGAAATATGTCGAGATGAATGTTGCCCACCCTTTCCGTGAAGGCAATGGCCGCGCCACCCGCATTTGGCTGGATCTGATGCTCAAAAAAGAAATCCAACGGGTCGTGGATTGGAACCGAGTCGATAAAGAAGAATACCTATCTGCCATGACGCGCAGCGTGGTGAAAGACCTTGAACTTAAAGCCCTGCTCAAATCAGCGCTCACCGACCAAATTAATGACCGCACCCTGTTCATGAAGGGCATTGATGTCAGTTATTACTACGAAGGCTGTAGCGAGTTTAAGACTGAGGCGCTTTAGGCAAGGGCAATATTGGGTTTTTTAAAAAAAGCGGCAGGGTCGCGTTGGGGTACCGCGAATAGCGTCATCATCGCACTCAGCCGCGCAACACCAACACCGCTTTGCCTGAAGCGGTGCGTGCATCCTCGATGCGCATGCGCTCAGCCCATTCCGGTGCCTGCGTGCGGCGATCAAAAATCACCAAATAGCCTTCCGACAGACCCAATCGAGTGAGGTAACGCTCGGTTTGTTCTAAGCCATCCATCAGTGGATCCGCTTGCTTATCGTTCCAGACTTTC
>JANNYO010000205.1:0-10364 GCA_031410115.1 Rhodanobacteraceae bacterium
AACAAATCGCCCGGTGCTGCGAAGCAACGGAAATCACCGATTCGGCCGCCCGATGCAGTCGCATTTCGAGTCAGTGCGACGCCAGGGGAACGATTTCCTTGTGCATCAACGTAGGTAGCCGCAGGGCACCCAGTGACGTTAATACCATTTGCAGTTGCCAAGGTACGTGGAACTAGGTAACGCCCTGTCGTCGTTCTACTTGACCCGCCAATAGATACAGCACCGCTGGAAAGAGTCAACGCGTTGCGCGAAAAATCGCGATCAGAGGCGTTAACTTGCTCTTGGTTGCTGTAGTTCAGGTTAACCATGAAATTCCCGCGCTCACCGGATACTCCGAATGCGGCAGAACCACCTTGACGCTGACCATCGTCTTCACTGGACACACCATAGTCCAAATTGACGACAGCGCCTTCAAAATCGTTTTTCAACGTGAAGTTAACAACACCACCGATTGCGTCGGAACCATAAATCGCAGATGCGCCGTCTTTCAGAATTTCAATAGACTGAACAAGGCTCGCAGGGATCGAGTTAACGTCGTTGTAATTAACGCGTCGGCCATTAACCAACAGCAATGTACGTTGTTCGCCTAAACCCCTTAGAGAAATAGATGCCGCACCGTCGCCACCACCGTTATTAACGGATGGGTTAGTAGCGGCCCCAGCGATTGCTGGTAAATCTTGGATTATGTCGCCCAACGTCGCCGAACCAGCTCTTTCAATGGTGGCAGCGTCAATAGTAAGCACCGGGCTGGCAGTTTCCGTGTCAGAACGCTTAATTCGCGAACCAAGTACCTCTACTTCTTTCAATGTTTCTTCGGTGTCGCCTTCGGCAGCGAACAAGGGCATCGCGACAGAAACTGCGAGGCCGGCGAGTAAAGCTGTGCGCACGGAACGCACTAATTTAGTTTGATTTGTCATTTGTTTTGTTCTCCAAAACTTCAAGAGCTTCGTAAAGTTTCCCAGCGGCGAACGCAGGGTTATCGTGTTGTCACGCCAGGGGCGAACTCCGAGAGGTTAACAGAGGGTTAAGTGGGAATTATAGTGCCGCCATGAAAAAAGTAACTTAATTGTGACTTCGCTGTTTCACCGGAGCCCGCAAATTTATCAACCGTACATGCTGACCACGTCACCCCCGACGCCAGCGCGCACCATTTGCGGTGTCTTCAAGCAAAACCCCAGCTTCGGCGAATTCTTTGCGAATTTCATCGCTGCGGGCATAGTTTTTCGCAAGCCGTGCCGCATCCCGCTCGGCTAGTAGGGCATCGAAGCGTGCGGTGTCTGCGTCGGTTTGTGCGTCGCCTTGGAACCAGACGCGGGGGTCGGTTTGCAGCAGTCCGAGCAATTCACCGGCTGCCAGCAGGCGCGCTTTCGCGAGTGCTTTTGCCGGTGCGCCATCGGCTTTTTGCGCCTCCTTTGCCAGTAAATTGAGCTCAGCTATTGCCAAGGGCGTATTGAGATCATCGCAAAGTGCGGCCATAACCGAATCAGCCCCAACATCCGGCGTTGGTGTTACGGCGGCTAAACTATCAAGCGCTGCATAGACCCGATCCAGGGTGGTTTTGGCTTGCACCATGGCGGCATCGGAAAAATCCAGCGGCTGACGATAGTGCCCGCTTAGCAACCAATAGCGCAGCGCTTCGGGGCGGTACTTGACGCGCAAGTCACTGATTAGATGGATATTCCCCAAGGACTTACTCATCTTTGCGCCGTCCACCGTCAGCATGCCGTTGTGCAGCCAATAGTTGGCGAAAATCTTGCCGCCGTGCGCGCAGGTACTTTGTGCGACTTCATTTTCATGATGCGGAAACAACAAATCATTGCCGCCGGCGTGGATGTCAATGGTTTCACCCAGGTGCGCTTTCGCCATGGCTGAGCATTCAATATGCCAACCAGGGCGACCGCGTCCGCTGGCGTCGCTGTCGGTTTGCCATGGACTGCTCCAGCCTGGAAGTTCAGGCGTCGACGGTTTCCACAGCACGAAATCAGCCGGGTTTTTCTTGTAGGGTGCGATTTCGACGCGCGCACCGGCGATCATTTCTTTGAGGCTGCGCCGACTCAATTTGCCGTAATCGGCAAAGCTGGTGACGTCAAACAGCACGTGCCCAGCGGCGACATAGGCATGGCCGCGCGCAATCAAGTTTTCGCACATCTCAATAATATCGGCAATGTGCGCGGTGGCTTTGGGCTGCACATCGGGCATATCTGCGCCCACCGCACCGGTGTCAGCCAAATAGGCTGCGGTAAAACGTTCGGTGATCGCCGAAATCGGCAGGCTTTGCGCGATTGCGGCCTGATTAATTTTGTCATCGACGTCCGTGATGTTGCGGGCGTAAATCACACTCGGATACGTGCGCTTGAGTACCCGCGCCAACAGGCCAAACAGCACCGGCGGGCGCGCATTGCCGATATGCGCAAAGCTATACACCGTAGGCCCACAGCAGTACATCGTGACGCGCGCGGGGTCGATAGGCGTGAACAATTCGGTGCTGCGGGTGCGGGTGTTGTAGAGGCGAAGTTTGGACATGGGTTCTCGGGATCGATTGGCGCAAAAGCCGATTCGTGTCGGCTTTGGTTGGTCAGTTTAGCCGAGAAAATTAGAGCGTCTGACAAATTTGAGTATCGCCAGATAGAGCCCACGCTCCAGATCAAACTTACACACTCCTGCTCCCGCATCCGTTTTGCCCCGGCAAAACAATCCACCCAAACTTCAAACCTGGAGCACACGCATGGCATTTTTAACCGCAGACCAACTGAAAGCCGAATGGCGCGATAACTCACGCTGGAAAGGCGTCACCCGACCCTATTCGGCGGAAGAAGTGGTGCGTTTGCGCGGCAGCGTACATGTCGAGCACACGCTAGCAAAGCGCGGTGCGGAAAAACTGTGGGAAAAAATGGCGGCGCAACCTTACGTCAACGCGCTCGGCGCACTGACCGGCAACATGGCGATGCAGCAAGTCAAAGCAGGCCTAGAGGCGATCTATCTATCCGGCTGGCAAGTTGCGGCGGATGCAAATACGTCGGGTGCAATGTATCCGGATCAATCCCTATACCCAGTCGATTCCGTGCCGAATGTGGTTAAACGGATTAATAATGCGCTGCTGCGCGCCGATCAAATTGAAGTGGCTGAGGGTGGCGCACAGCGCGATTGGCTAGTGCCGATTGTGGCGGACGCCGAAGCCGGTTTTGGTGGCGTTTTAAATGCGTTTGAGCTGATGAAACACATGATCGAAGCCGGTGCGGCAGGCGTGCACTGGGAAGATCAGTTAGCCAGCGCGAAAAAATGCGGCCACATGGGCGGCAAAGTTTTAGTCAGCACCACCGAAGCGGTGCAAAAATTGATTGCTGCCCGTCTAGCGGCAGATTGCGCCGGCGTGCCGAGTGTTATTGTGGCGCGCACGGATGCGCTAGCAGCAGATTTGCTGACCAATGATATCGACCCGAACGACAAGCCGTTTTTGACCGGCGAACGCACTCCGGAAGGTTTTTATTACACCAAAATGGGCCCAGAACAGGCGATCAGCCGCGGCTTGGCGTATGCGCCATACGCGGATTTGATCTGGTGTGAAACTGGCCAGCCGGACTTGGCATTTGCAAAGCAATTTGCCGACGCCATCCACGCCAAGTTCCCAGGCAAAATGCTGGCCTACAATTGCAGCCCAAGCTTTAATTGGAAGAAGTATTTGGACGACGCCACCATCGCCAAGTTCCAAAACGAGTTGGGCAAAATGGGCTACAAGTTCCAGTTCATCACCTTAGCGGGTTTCCACGCGCTGAACTTCTCGATGTTCCAACTGGCAAAAGGCTACAAAGAGCGGCAGATGTCGGCGTATGTTGAGCTACAGTCCGCAGAATTTGCCGCCGAAAAAGATGGCTACACGGCGACCAAGCATCAGCGTGAAGTCGGCACCGGCTACTTCGATCAAGTTACGCAAGTGATTGCAGGCGCGAATAGCTCAATCACGGCGCTCAAGGGATCAACCGAAACGGAACAGTTCGAGCATTGATTGTCGCTATGGTTTTAAGCTTCAAAAAAACCCGTCGTTTGACGGGTTTTTTATGCTTTTGCAGAGCACCCGCCGCTGAACTTGAGCAGACTTCAAAGCTGTTCAAACACCGCGAAAAATCACCGCCTCCCGCTTAAAAGTCCAAAGCGCCAGTGCCAGCAAAATGGTTGTCAGCGCCAAGTTTCCGCTGATCGCGGCAAGCAAATCCCCGACCCGCGCGTTGCCAACGAGGGCGTCGCTTATGCACGCGATTGAGCCCGTCAAGGGCAACCAAAACAGCGCGGCAAATTCGCCGAAAAAATCTTTCATCTGCACCGGCGCACTGGCTAGCATGGCCAAAATCGCGGTGGGTGCGACATACATTTGCGCCTCTTTGTAGCTGCGCGCATAGATACACGGCAGTAATACCAGCGCGCTCAGTACGCTGGCTAGACTCAAGGTTGCCAGCGCGATTTGCACGCCACTCGCGAGGCTTAAACTGACGCTTAACCCCAGCTTTGCGCTCGCGGCACTGAGTGCGATCGCGGCAATTGGGCCGAATGAATGGCTAACGCCAAATTTCATAATCAGCGTGCTGATGCCAAGCCCGCAAAGGCCCAGCAGCCCCGAACTAAGGCCAAACACCAGTACCGATAGATATTTGCCCAGCACCACTTCAGCGCGGCTGATTGGTGCTGCAAGCAACGCCTCAAGTGTGGCGCGTTCACGCTCGCCAACCGTGGTATCAATCGCGGTAGCTTGCCCGCCGACCAGCGTCCAGATACTCAATAATATTGGCAGGATCATGCCCAATAGATTGAAGCCTAGCTCCCCTGGTTTCGCCGAAATCGTGCTGGTCTTGAGCGGGCTCATTGCCGACGGACTAATGCCTAGGCTGCTTAATTTTGCCGCTAGTAATGCCTGGTTATAGCGTGCAACCGCAGCTTCAATTATTAGCACCGTGGCAGCGCTGCGCTTGTCAGCGCGATCCACATATATTTGCAGCGTCGCTGCATGTGCGCCAATCGCCTGTGGAATTACTGCGGGCACACGCAGCGCAACGACAAATTTGTCGCCCGCTTTCTCAGCGTTTTCCACCGGCGTCAGTTTTAACGGCGGCAAAATCCCGCCGCTTAATTCAGCCGAAAGCGCGGCCGGGATTTGCCCTTCTACCGCCACAGATAGCCGATCCAGTTTGACGGCTGTACCTATTTTCGCCATTAATAGCGGCATGACCAGCACCAGCACCGGCATCATTAGCAGGGGCACCAGAACCATCGTCCAAAAGGTGCGCCGGTCGCGCATGCTGGCCTGAACCTGCATTTTAAGCAGGCTAAAAATACGTCGGATGCGCATCATGTGCCCTGATTCGATGATTCAAAATCGCGCTGGCTCGCTTGCTGGGTGATTGCAAAAAACGCCTCCTCTAAAGTGCCATTCGGTGTGCTGGCGCGCAGATTGGCAACGCTATCATTGGCAATCACGCGCCCCATGTGCAAGATCGCCGCGTGATCACACAGGGTTTGCGCCTCCGCCATCACGTGCGTCGAATAGATCACGAGTTTCCCCAACGCGCGATAGTTGATTGCAAAATCCATGAGCGCCCGACGTGCCAAAACGTCCAGGCCGTTGGACGCTTCGTCCAAAATCAGCACCGGCGGTTCGTGCAGCACCGCGCGCGCGATCACGATTTTTTGTTTCATGCCGGTGGAATAGCCGCCCGCGGGCTGGTCAATCCAAGCGCCGATGCAAAGCTCGGCGCTCAATTGCGCGATGCGTGCGTCCGCGCGGCTTTTTTTCACGCCATAAAGCTCGGCGAAAAAATACAGGTTCTCACGTCCGCTCAAACGTTCGTAAACACCCATTCCGGCGTTCACCAAACCCAACCGCTGACGCACCGCAAGTGCCTGCACTTGCACGTCTAAACCGTCGAGAAAAACCGCACCCTGATCGGGCTTGAGCAGCGTTGCAATAATGCGCAGTAGCGTGGTTTTACCCGCGCCATTGGGGCCGAGCAAACCGAAAATCTGCCCGCCGCTCAGGCTTAAGCTGACGCCATCCAGCGCCGCCACGCTTTTAAAGCGCTTGGTTAAACGTTCAATCTTGATCATCGTCATGCTGGCACGGTAACCAAGCGGCGCAGAGCGTCGCTAGCGCTAAAGGTCATGGACGCGTCAGGCCAAACACGAGCGCGTCCAGCGCACGCCCATCTTTGACGATGTGACTGCGCAATTTGCCCTCGCGGCGAAAGCCAGCGGCCCGCAATAGCGCATGACTGGCGATATTTTCCGGGAAACATAAGCCATAAATGCGCGTCAAATTGTGCGATGTGAACACGGCATCGCACAATGCTGCCACCGCAATGCGCGTCAAACCGCGCCCGCGATACGGTTCGCCTAGCCAATAGCCAATTTCGGCGCGCTGATGTTCGGGCTCCAACGTCAAGCCTATCGAACCGACCAAATGCCCGCGCAAACTGAGCGCGTAAATCAGCTCGATGCCGCTTTCAAAACGCGCATCCAGACCGCTGATCCATTCGCGCGCGGCATCCACGCTGTAGGGCAATGGGATGCCCAGCGTATAGCGCACGACTGAGCTGACGCCCGCCAATTTCGCCAAGCGCTGCGCGTCTTTCATATGAAACGCGCGCAGGCAAAAACCTGGGAAGTTGGCAATGCGAATCGTCGGGATAGCTGTAGCAGGGCAATGGGCGTGGGAATTCATGCGTGATGGTTGCAGTAAAACGTGAGCGGTTCGGCATCTCCGCGCAGGCGGGGAACCAGGTGCGTTTACAGACTAGCCCACTGTGCAAACAGATGCTGGATTCCCGCCTGCATGAAAAGGACAATTTGCGGCAACTTAAGGATTGACGCTCAGCCGGGAACAATCTGAATGCGCACGCTAAAATCCCGATTTTGCGCGTTGACTTAACGCGAATTTACCGACGCACGCTTTATCTTTCGCCGACTTGTTAAGTTCGTTAAATTTGTTAAAATCGTTAAACCGATTCAGCCCGCGATTCTACCCAGGAGAAAATCATGTCCATGCGCGTACTTGTTATTGAAGACAATCCCGACATCGCCGCCAATATTGGCGATTATTTGGAAGATCGCGGCCATATCGTCGATTTTGCCCGCGATGGTGGCAGCGGCTACACGATGGCGGCAGCGAACGAGTTCGATGTGATCGTGCTGGATTTGATGTTGCCGGTGATGGACGGCCTGGATGTTTGTAAAAAGTTGCGCACCGAAGCGCGCAAACCAACGCCGGTTTTGATGCTGACCGCGCGCGATTCGCTGCAGCAGAAATTGGCGGGCTTTGCCACCGGCACCGACGACTACATGGTCAAACCCTTCGCTTTGCAGGAATTGGAAGCACGATTATTAGTGTTGGTGCGTCGATCCAAGCCGCCAATCGCGCGCATTTTGGACGTATCTGAGCTGAGCTTTAATCTCGACACACTTGTCGTTACGCGCCAAGAAAACCAGATTACGCTCAATCCGATCGCGCTGAAATTGTTGCAGTGCTTGATGGAAGCCTCCCCGTCGGTGGTGACCCGCCAAGAGCTAGAGCGGCGCGTGTGGGGCGAAGAATTGCCCGACAGCGACAGTTTGCGCGTGCACATTCACAGCTTGCGCGCAGCGATTGATAAGCCGTTTAATAGCCAATATCTCCAAACCCGGCACGGCATTGGCTACCGACTCGTTGACCCCCAAGCCGCCGCTTAAGCGCCACCGCAAGCGGCTACGCACTCGAATTATTTGGTCTGTTTTAGCGATCGGCACGCTGTTGAGCGTGCTGTTTGCTGCATTTGCACTTTTTTTACGGGAAAACCTTGAAGATCGCATGATTGATCGGCGCATCCAGACCGAAGTGGTCAGTTTTGCCGATCAATTCAAGCGCGACCCAGAGGCCGGTTTTAACTATTCGGTGATTCGTGCACGTGTCGTCAGCGATAAAAAATACGACAACGTGCCGACCCCGTGGAAAGGACTCGCACCCGGGGTGCATCGGGTCATTGAAGAAACCGAAGGCCGGCGCATCACCTATAAATTAGCGATTTTATATCGTCAGCCGCTGTGGTTTTTTGTGCGCTACGACATCACCGAAGAAGAGCGCACGCGCCGCGTGGTGACGCTTTCAATCGTATTTGCCGTGATCGCTTTTTCCGGCTTAGCACTACTACTTGGCTTTTATGCCTCAAGCCGGGTGATGTCGCCGGTCGCGGAATTATTGAAGCGGCTAACGCGCCTGAGTCGCAAAGGCAAAGTCGAAGCCTTGGCGCCGCATTTTGCCGACGACGAAGTCGGGCAGCTAGCCCAAGCATTGGATGATTACGCGCACAAGCTGACCGAACTTGTTGAGCGCGATCGCGAGTTTAACTCCGACGTCAGCCATGAGTTGCGCACGCCGCTCGCAGTGATTCAATCCACCACCGAACTGATGCAGGGCATGCCCAATTTGCCGGACAAAGCGCGCGCGCGTTTGGCGCGGATTGAGCGCGCGTCAAAACAATCAACTGAACTCATCACCGCGCTATTGCATCTTTCACGCGGTGAAAAACAAGCGCCAAATGACGGCGAATACACCGATTTAAGCGCCATGATTGCGACCGTCGTGGACAGCAATCGACATCATTTGATTGGTCGCCCGGTGCAGGTTGAACTGGATGCCAGCCAAAAATTGGACGTCGCCGCACCCGAGTCGGTACTGTCGGTGGTGCTGGGGAATTTAATCGGCAATGCCTTCAAATACACCCGTGAAGGCTCAGTGCGGGTCATTGTCCACAGTGATCGGGTGACGGTGGAAGACACCGGCCCCGGCATTCCCGAATCCGAACGTGAACAGGTGTTCGAGCGGCATTTTCGCGGCAGTTCCGGGGTTAGCTCAGGCGGTGGCAGTGGCGCGGGGCTTGGCCTGTCAATCGTGCGCCGACTGTGTGCGCTTTACGGCTGGAGCGTTGAGCTGGAGCCGCGCATGCCGCATGGAATTAAGGCGGTGTTGCGTTTGAATTAGTCATTGGCTGCGCTGCACATTTAAATGCAAGACCTATAAATTTAAGACCCTATGGCACGTTTTTCCGTGTCGCCTTCCGGCGAGACTCCGTCGAAATCCGCACGCGGCGCTTTTACCGTTAAGCTCGGGCGATGATAAATGCGCTACTGCTACTGACCCGCCCTGGCTTCGAGCCGGATTTAACCACCGAATTGCAGCTTTGGCTGAGCGAGCGCGATGTTGCGGTGTTGCCCGCGCCAGCCGGCCCTGGCGCAGTCATGTTGCGCGGCACACCGGGGCAAATGCAGGCGATCTGGCAACGTTGGCGCGATTGGCGTACCGAATCGGTATTTACTCGCGAGTTTCTGGGCGTATTGGCTGAACTCACCGCGTTGACGCGGGGTGCGCGGGTGGAAGCGCTGCTTGCCGCTTGGTCTGAGCATGAGGTGGCGATCTCAGATGTGCATGTTTACGCACCTGACGCCGAAAGCACGCGTCTGCTGCTGCCGATGACCAAGTCAATTGAAAACGCGCTCAGAGCAAAACTCAAAATTACGCCAGAAGCGTATGACACATCGCTGCACGTGGTGTTTCTAGGCAGCGACCACTGCCTGATCTGCATCGGCCACCAGCATAAATCTGCGCCTGCGCCGGGCGGTATTCCACGGCTAAAATTCCCACCCTCGGCACCGAGCCGCTCGACGTTAAAACTAGACGAGGCTTTTTTGAGCCTGTTAAGCCACGCCGAACGCGCGCGCTGGATTGAGCGCGGTATGACTGCGGTGGATTTGGGTGCCAGCCCGGGTGGTTGGACTTACCAGCTGGTGCGCCGGGGTATTTCAGTCATCGCCATTGATAACGGCGCGATGGCGGACACCCTGATGCGTTCCGGCTTTGTGCAGCATTTTCGCGAGGATGGTTTTCGCTACAAACCCAAGCGCCCGGTGGATTGGCTGGTCTGCGATATGATTGAGCAACCGCAGAAAGTGGCAGCGTTGGCGGTGCAGTGGCTACTGGAAAAACGCTGCAAATTTGCCATGGTCAATCTCAAACTGCCGATGAAAAAACGTTTCGCCGAACTGCAAAAATGCCGCGCGCTGGCAGCGGCAGCACTGGAATCCTCACTCGTTTGGCGTTGCAAACAGCTCTACCACGACCGCGAAGAAGTCACCGTGTTGCTAACGCGCTCGGAGTATTTGCGTTAGCGATTTTCCCAGATGTGGCGCGAGACTGGACTCATTTTTCCGTGTCGCCTTCCGGCGAGACTCATTTTTCCGTGTCGCCTTCCGGCGAGACTCATTTTTCCGTGTCGCCTTCCGGCGAGACTCATTTTTCCGTGTCGCCTTCCGGCGAGACTCATTTTTCCGTGTCGCCTTCCGGCGAGACT
>JANNYO010000206.1:0-13119 GCA_031410115.1 Rhodanobacteraceae bacterium
TTTCCAACCGGCCCAGTCGTTTTCCGCCATGCCATCTTCAATGGTGATGATTGGGTATTGCGCCACCCATGCCTCTTGATACTCGCAAAATTGTTCGGAACTTAAGTATCGGTTCTCAGACGCCAAGTGGTAGCGGCCGTCTTTAAAGAACTCAGACGAGGCGACGTCCAAGCCCAGCATCACATCATCGCCAGCTTTATAACCAGCTTTGTTGATCGCTTCTAAGATAACTTCAATGGCTTCAACATTGCTGCGTAAATCCGGTGCAAAGCCGCCTTCATCGCCGACAGCAGTCGCCAAGCCACGCGCGCGCAGCACGCTTTTTAGCGCGTGAAAAATCTCTACACCACAGCGAAGCGCTTCAGAAAAACTGGTGCAGCCGACCGGTAAAACCATGAATTCTTGCATGTCTACATTGTTGTCTGCATGCGCGCCGCCGTTGATAATATTCATCATCGGCAAGGGCAGTGTCGGTGTGTTCGCACCAGCAAGATGGCGCCACAGAGGCATTTTTTGACTTGCAGCAAACGCGTGCGCATTCGCTAAGGACACCGCGAGCAGCGCATTTGCGCCCAATTTGGCTTTATTTGGTGTGCCATCCAGCGCGATTAGTTTTTCATCTAACGCGCGCTGCGCACCGGCGTCGGCGCCAATTAGGGCCTCGCGAATGAACGTGTTGACGTTGGCAACCGCTTTGCGCACGCCTTTGCCCTGATAGCGGGTTTTGTCGCCATCGCGCAGTTCGACGGCCTCACGCGAGCCGGTCGATGCGCCGCTCGGCACCGCCGCTCGACCAACGTGCCCAGAGTGCAATGTGACTTCTGCCTCAAGCGTGGGATTGCCACGCGAATCGAGAATTTCGCGGGCGTGGACGTGACTAATTTGGCTCATGGGCGTTTGTTGATTTGGGTAAGTATCAGAACGCGCAAGCGTAGTGAAATGGCGCGCGCCGGGCTAGTGGCAAATGCGTTCGGCGCGATTTAAAACGCTGCGATCTGCGATCTGCGCTAAAGCGAATGCCTAGGCGGCACCAACGTGCTTGCCAGTAATAGTCCTGCCACCAGGGAAACAACCAATAGCAGCATGGAAATAGCGGTATCGAGGCCGAGAAAAACATCTTTTTGGAATACAAAAAATAAACTTTTAAAACCAACCGAGCCCGGTACTAGCAAGATGATGCCGGGCAAGCGAATGAGCGCGCCCGGGCGTTTGATCACCCGTGCGTAGATGTTTGCTGTCAACGCGACGATCAAACCTGCGAAAAAAACGCCGAACTCTTTGCCGTATAAATCCCCACCCACACGGGTGCAGCCGTAGCCCAAAATTGCCGCACCAATCGCCAACGGGAAGTCCTTCGGCAGCGCTTTAAACAGCACCGCAAATGAAGTGGCGCAGACCAAAAGGCCGGTCCAGGCCACCCATTCTGGGCTGGGGCTGGCGGCGCTGATAATCGGCAGCATGCCCAGCATTTTCGCAGCCTCAGCACCTACAAGCGCGCCAAAAGCAAGCTTTAACAGCGTCGCAAACGCGCCCGCCATGCGTGCAGTGCCGCTAACCAAATGTTCGGTGGCAATTTCTGCGGCGGCGCTGGTGATGCTCAAGCCGGGAATCACCACAATCACGCTTGCCAACAGGGCGCGCCGATAGTCAATGGGACTGAAAAAATGTGCCGCGCAGGTGACTAAAAAGGCGGCAACGATGGCGCACAGTGCGTCCAAACCATTGGCAAAACGCCGCCGCGCGCCGAGCATAATGTGCAATGCGCCCAATACCGCACCGATCAATGCGGTCACTGCAATTTCGATCCACGCCGCGTTTAACAGTGCCGCAACCCCGGCGCTGGCCAACATAAAGCCACCAGTTGTTTCCAGCCACAGGCGCTCCGCGCGTACTGGCGCGCCCGCTAAAATCAGCGCGCGCGCACCACTTTCCGCATTTAATTGCCCTGAAATCACGCGCTCAGCAATGTCATCGACGGCGCACAGGGTGCGCAGATCGACGCCACCCGGGCTCAAGCGCAGTACGCGCACCAAATTTCTCGGCGCGCGTCGACCGTTGTCGGCGGTGTCGGTCAAACTTAAAATGATTGCTGTGGGGCTAGACCAAACGTCAGCATCGAGCCCTAACTTGCGGCCTACGGTATCAAGCGCGTTTTCCAGGCGTGCCGCGGTGGTGCCGGACTCGTGCAATTGACGCGCTAGCAGCACCAAAAAATCTGCGCGCTCGTCGAACGAATTTGCCGCGATCTGATCTTGTACGGCCAGCATGACACTAGCGCCCGGCGATCATAAATACGCCAATCAACAGCAGCATCAGGCCATAGGTACAGACGTTCAAAATCCATACGACGAAGCTTGGCATGCCTGCGTCATTTGAGGTGCGCAGCACCACGCTGGCAGACGCCATATCGTGCAAAGCTTGTCGACGTGCACTTAAAGGCTGGGCGGCGAAGGTGATCAACAGCAGCCAAGTCCCGATGATTTTAACGAACTCGCGCAGACACGCCTGTAAAAAATGCAAGCGCTGCGCTTGTGCGTTGACGACAATCAACCCCATTGTCATTTTTCCGGGTGAGGCCATGAATTTGCTGGCATTCCAAAGCGCGTAATAGCCCGTCATCGACAGCATTGGCAGGGCGAAAAACAGCAGCCACACAGCAAGGCTTGCGCCATCGTTAAAGCCATTCGCGCCAAAGCGACTGACGCCTAGGCCCAGAATAACCGCCAGCGCAATGAACAGCACATAAAGCAAAATAAACACGATGATGCTGTCGACCGCAAAGGCCGCCGCACGCCGCCAAAACCCGGCGAACTCTGACTGGCCCGCGAAGGGCTGTGCCCCAGCCAAGTTGCTTTGCGGTGCGGCGTAAGGATTGTGCGCAGCGCCTGGGTAGGCGGGCACGGCTGATCCTGAAGGATTTGGCGTGGTGCTCTGGCCCGTATTGAGTTTGACGGATGTGATTGGCGTTGCCGCAAACTGCAGCTGGGTGATCTCAGAGATTGGCTGCCATTCCCGCATGCCGTCGATCCAGCCAATATCCGTGCCGGAAAAGCGGCCCTCGTCAATGTAGCGCTGTGCTTCGGCAAGCGCGAAAGGACCGAACTGCTGCCCGTCGCGCTCCAAGTACACGACCGCCATTAACTGCGCACCATCGCAACAGGTGTCCGCATCAGTAACTCATCGCTGCAGCGTTCAAAATTCCGCAAACCAAACTCACGCCACCCAGCATAATTGCGCCCGCCGGGCGATCTTCGCTAATGCTGTTGCCAAGTCCAGGCATCAGCATTCGCAGCAACACATACACGGCAAGCTGCAACGCCATTGCCACGATGCTCCATTGAATCAGCGCCATGATGCTCACGCTGTGCATTACGGCAGCGGCGACCGGCAGCACAAAACCAATCAACGCGCCCATCAGTGCCAACGCGGCGCTAGTGTTGCCTTGACGGATTAATGCAAGCTCATCATGTGGTGTTAGGAAGGTATAAATCGACCAAAAAACGCTGACCAGCAGTGCTGCCATCGCGAAATAGCTTAAAAAGTGCGGAAGGGCGGATAGATAATTGGGCAGCATTTTGTATCTCGACTAGGGTTAAAGCGATTGCGTGGCGTCTGGGCTTGACGATATCTGGGTTGAGGCTCGCCGAACAGGCGAAGCCGCAGATAAGTCTTGCCGAAACGGCAGATTAAGTCTCGCCGATCAGACGATTCGGTAGATGAGTCTAACAAGCACGCATCCAGGTGTGAAATGTGGGGTTTGCTAAATCGCAGCTAAAAGGTTCAGCGTGCGAGGGAAAAGTTCAGAACTGATTAAGCTGTCGGGCGTAGCGTGCGGCTTGTTCCGATTTGCGAACGTTCTTGAGCTTTCACAATGACTACAGTTTTCAAAAACTACTTTTTTACCAGCGTAATTTTGGCAACTTCCCTGTCTGCCTCAAACGCGTTTGCGCAAAATCAACGCGCCGGCTACGACTTTGCCCGCGTGATCAGCAGTCAGCCTATTTATGAAACCGTCGAAATTGATGACGGGCGTGAGGTTTGCCACAACGAGCAAGTGCGCGTGCCGCAATATTCGCAGTCGCAGTATTACGAGCGTCCGCGCTCCGAAAGCGCATCGGTTTTTGGTGCCATTTTGGGCGGCGTGATTGGCAATCAGTTTGGCCGCGGTCGTGGTCGTGTGGCGGCAACGGTTGCGGGCGTCGCTTTGGGCTCGGCGATTGCCAACGACAATGATCGGCAAGATCGCTATCGCGGTCGGTATGCATCAAGCCGGTCCGTCGTCAGCACCGAGCGCGTGTGCGAATACCAGCCGCGCGTGCGCACTGAGCGCCAGCTAACCGGCTATAACGTGCGCTATGACTACAAAGGCCAGGTCGGTGAAACCACAACGCGCAATCAGCCAGGCAGCACGATTCGTGTGCAGATCCAAGTCACCGCGATTGACGATTAACAGCGAGTAACGAGTTTTTGTATGATGAATTCAGGTGCTTGCGTAGCACCTGATTTCATTTTTTAGATCTGAAAATTGAGGCGCCATGAGCGAAATTAGCACCGAATTGAAAGCCGCCGTATTTGATCGGCTTATTGCGCACTTAGCCGCGCGCACCGATGTGCAAAATCTCGATTTGATGAATTTGGCGGGCTTTTGCCGCAATTGCCTGTCGAATTGGCTGGTCGACGCTGCAACTTCGAGCGCGGTGACATTAGATAAAACTGAGGCACGCAGCTTCGTGTATGGCATGCCCTACGAGCAGTGGAAGGCGCTGCATCAACGTGAAGCAAGTGCTGAACAGCTTGCAAAGTTCACATCTACGCGACATCAACAATAAGGCGAACGTGCGTCTAGCGTTGTAGAATCCGCGCACCGAAATGATCGTGTGATAGTGAGCGGGTATGAATATTGTTGAGCTGCTGAAGCCCCTGCGCGCGCGCGCTGGCAAAAAGTTAACCACTGGTTTGGACGATGCAACGCTGATGCGTTTTGCCGCTTCCCACCCCGAACTTGAACTCGCGGCACAGGAAGCAGTTGCTTCGTATCGCCAGTTTTCGGTTGAATTTCCTGAGCTGCTTGATCTAGACGAGGCGGTGCAAATGGCCTCCCTGCAGGCCGGCCTCGTTAATTTTTACGCGGCTGATAACGTCAATCCTTACGTCGCAATCGCGGCACGCGGTTCTTGGATCGTGACGCTCAAAGGTGCCGTGGTCAACGACTGCGGCGGCTACGGCATGATGGGTTTGGGGCACGCGCCGCAGGAGGTTTTGGACGTCATGGCGCAACCGGCGGTAATGGCAAATGTGATGACCGCTTCGGCCAGTCATTTACGTTTAGACCGCGCCCTGCGCGCTGAAATTGGCGCGGCGCGTGGCGCTTGTCCGTTTAGCCGTTTTATTTGTATGAATTCGGGCTCGGAATCGGTCACGGTTGCCGGGCGTATTTGCGATATCAACACCAAGCTGATGACCGATGAAGGCGGTCTTCATGCGGGCAAACGCGTCAAGCGGATTGCCGTCAAAGGCGCGTTTCACGGGCGCACCGAATTGCCAGCGCTGTATTCAGATTCATCAAGCAAAGCCTATGCGCAACATTTGGCAAGTCATAAACACCACGAAAAGCAGCTGATTACGATCACGCCGTATTCGGTGAGCGAATTGGAAGCAGCCTTTGCGCGTGCCGAGCTTGAGGGTTGGTACATAGAAGCGGTGTTTTTAGAGCCGGTAATGGGCGAAGGCAACCCCGGCCGCGCATTGACGTTAGAGTTTTACAACGCTGCGCGACGTTTGACCGCAGCACACGGCACCCTGCTGCTCGTCGATTCGATTCAAGCCGGCCTGCGTGCGCACGGCTGCTTGTCGGTGGTTGACTATCCCGGCTTTGAAGGTATCGAAGCGCCTGATTTTGAAACCTATTCGAAGGCGCTGAATGCCGGTCAGTATCCGCTCAGCGTGTTGGCGATGAGCGAACGCGCCGCCAATTTGTATCGCACCGGCGTGTATGGCAACACCATGACGACCAACCCGCGCGCGCTCGATGTGGCGTGCACAGTAATGCAGGCAATCACGCCGGCTATCAAAGAAAATATCGTTACGCGCGGCAAAGAATTTCTAGACAAACTGAGCGCGCTGCAAAATGAATTGGGCGGCATGATTACCTCGGTGCAGGGCACTGGCCTGCTGTTTTCTTGTGAGCTGGCAAGCACCTATAAATGCTATGGCGCAGGCAGCACGGAAGATTTCATGCGCATGCACGGCATCGGCGTGATCCACGGCGGCACCAACAGCCTGCGATTTACCCCGCACTTTCGGGTCACCAGTGCCGAGGTTGATCTCATCATCGGCGCACTCAAATACGCTTTGATTAACGGCCCAAGCAAGGCATTGCCGCTTGCCGAGGCGATTAAGCAGGCGGCTTGACGCGGTTTTTACGCGTAAGCGGCGGTTTTGTTTCGTCCAACCATGGCTGAATTTCCGGAATACTTGCGCGCGATTTTGAACGCGGCGATTTATGATTTAGCGATTGAAACGCCGCTGGAATTTGCGCCCAAGGCATCCAGCCGCCTTGGCGCGCGCATTTTGTTTAAGCGCGAAGATCATCAGCCGGTTTTTTCCTTCAAGCTGCGCGGCGCTTACAATAAATTGTTGCATCTGTCTGAGCTTGAGCGCGCGCGCGGCGTGCTTGCGGTGTCGGCGGGAAACCATGCCCAAGGTGTGGCAATGGCTGCTAAACACCTGGGCATCAATGCCGTTATCGTGATGCCGCTGACCACGCCCAGTATCAAAGTCGATGCGGTATCGGCGTACGGTGCACATGTTGAACTGCATGGCGACAGTTTTGATGAGGCGCAAAGTTTTGGCCGCACATTGGCAGACTTGCGCGGCCTGACCTGGGTACATCCTTACGACGATGCTGACGTGATCGCCGGGCAAGGCACGATAGGTATGGAGCTGCTGCGCCAAGCCAACGATATCGGTGCGATTTTTGTGCCCGTCGGCGGCGGCGGGCTGATAGCCGGAATCGCCGCCTGGGTTAAAACATTGCGGCCCGAAATTAAAATCATTGCTGTTGAACCTGACGATGCCGCGAGTCTAGCCGCCGCCTTAGCTGCTGGGCAGCCGGTGGATTTGCCACAGGTCGGCCTGTTTGTTGACGGTGTTGCAGTCAAACGCGTTGGCGCCTTGCCATTTCAGATTTGCAAATCAACCGTTGATTTGTGTGTGCAGGTTTCCAGTGATGAAGTCTGCGCCGGTATTCGCGATATTTACGATGAAACCCGCACCGTGGTGGAGCCCGCTGGGGCGTTGGCGCTGGCTGGAATGAAGCGCTATCTGGCGGATGGAAATAGCGTCAACGGTGCGTTAGTCGCGATCATTTGCGGCGCAAATATGAATTTTGACCGCCTGCGCCATGTCGCTGAACGTGCGCAAATTGGCGAGCAGCACGAAGCGGTTTTCGGCGTAAAAATACCCGAGAAAGCGGGAAGCTTCCTAAGTTTTTGTCAGGCCTTAGGTAAACGCGCGATTACCGAATTTAATTACCGCATGGGTGCCGGCGATTGTGCGGACGTGTTTGTCGGAATTGCGCTTCGGCGTGGCGCCGCTGAACGTGCTGAAATTGCTGAAATGCTGAATCAACAGGGTTATGTCGCGCATGACTTTAGCGATAACGAAGCCGCTAAATTACATGTGCGCCACTTGGTCGGCGGGCCGGCACTTGGCCTTGATTCGGAACATATTTATCGCTTTGAGTTTCCAGAGCGCCCCGGTGCGCTGATGGATTTTCTAACGGCTCTTTCCGGGCGCTGGAATATTTCTTTGTTTCACTATCGCAATCATGGTGCGGCTTATGGACGGGTACTGGTTGGCTTAAATGTGCAGGCAGCTGATTTGCCGGCACTAAACGCCAAGCTCGATCAGATTGGTTTTGCGCGCGTAGACGAGACACAAAATCCGGCGTTGCAGCAATTTTTAGGTGCCCGATGAAAAGCGACGATGGCGTGCTGATTGCTGCCAACACGCGCTATGGCTTAGCGCGAATTTTAAGTAAGCGCGGCGTTTGTTCGCGCGCGGAAGCCGCGACGCATATACGCGCTGGGCGGGTCAAAGTAGAAGGCAAACGTGTCACCGATCCAGAATCACCGACGACATTGGATGCCAAGATCGAGTTTGACGACACGCTCACAAGCGCTGCAGCGCCGATCTATTTGATGCTCAACAAGCCGCGTGGGCAAGTCGTGACTGCGAAAGATGAAAAGGGTAGGGCGACTATTTTTGATTGCTTTGACGTTTTGCCCGCGAGTCATATCGCTCCGGTTGGGCGCTTGGATCAAGCCAGTGAAGGATTGCTGTTACTGACTAATGACACCGCCTGGGCAGCGTCGCTGATGGCACCGGATGCAAAAGTGGAAAAGCTGTATCACGTGCAGATTGATGCGCTTTTGCATGAGCAACACATCACACAATTACGCGCTGGCATCAGCGAAGCGGGTGAGTTGCTACGTGCGGTGCGCGTTGATTTGCTGCGTGCCGGGCAAAAGAATTGCTGGCTGGAAATCGCGTTAAACGAAGGCAAAAACCGACATATTCGACGCATGCTGGCTGCCTTAGGTTTTGAGGTGCTGCGCCTGATTCGCGTGCGTATTGGCGCGCTGGAGTTGGGGCCGTTGGCGAAAGGTGCGTGGCGTGAATTATTGCCGGAGGAGCGTGCGTTAGCGGTGGCTCCAGCCATACAAAAGTGACTTCAGTCACCTAATCCGCATGACGTTTAACGCTGCCTAAGCCGTCCTAAACGGGGCACTGTTGTCACACCAGCAAAGCCGTTTTAGCAACTGAGCTGGCCCCAACTCAATTAGGAAATTCGCCATGAGCACCCGCCTTACTTTCATTGCCGCAGCTACTTTCGCATTCAATAGCGTTGCATTCTGCAACAGCGCCTGCGCCGCAACCTTGACCGTAAAAATTACTGAAATCTCTGAGGTCGCTGGCAAAATGGGCGTGCGCTTAGTCGCAAGCGGTGACGCGTATTCTGGCAAAGCCAAGGCCACGGCGGCGCAAATGCTGCCGGTGACATCGAAGGATCCGATGACTTTGACTTTCCCTGATTTGGCACCCGGCACCTACGCGGTTTTGGTGATGCATGATGAAAACGACAACGGCAAGCTGGACAGCAATATGTTGGGCATTCCCAAGGAGGGCTATGGTTTTTCCAACAACCCGCACGTGATGCGCCAACCCACGTGGGATGAAACCAAATTCGAGATCACTGCTGCCGATATTGCGATTGAGATCGAGATTTTGTGAGCGCTGTTTGCCGCACCGCCATACTGAGGATAAAATCATGCTGCGCCGAAATTTGTTGCAACTATTAGGAAGTTCATTAGCTGCAGGTGCGCTCACGCTGCCGACCAGCGTGGTTTTTGCCAAGGCATCTTTACCCGCAAACGATCCGCTGCGTGATACTGCGCGCCGCTTTACCGCCGCGCGCAAAACGCACCCATTTTTGGCGGGTTGGGAAAGTGTTGCGCCGGCGGGTGCTGGGCCGGTGTCCGCGACGCTGTCGGGCAGTTGGCCCAAAGCGCTGCGCGGCACGCTGTTGCGAAACGGACCAGGGCTTTTTGATCGGGGCGGCCAGCGTTATCAGCACTGGTTTGATGGCGATGGCTTAATTCAGTCTTGGCATCTAGGTGAAGGCGGAATCACCCATCAAGCCAAGTTTGTCAACACCAAAAAATTCGCGCGTGAAGATCGCTCGGGTAAGTTTGAAGTCATGGCGGCGGGCACCACGGTGCCGAATGCGCGCCCGGTCAGTGGCCCGGATGATGCCAATACTGCAAACACATCCCTGCTGCATATTGGCGGCAAAACCTACGCGCTTTGGGAAGCCGGCAGCGCCTATGAGATTGATCCAGAATCGCTTGCCACCGTCGGCCCGAAAGTATGGCGCGATGATTTAGAGGGCGCTGCGTTTTCGGCGCATCCGGTGTACGAAAAAGATGGCTCGATCTGGAATTTTGGCCTGTTTGATGCAAAGTTGATTGTCTATCAAATCGGCGCGGACGGCGCACTCAAGCAAGCCCAGCTGATTGAGTTGCCACACGGCGGCTACATGCACAGCTTCAGCGCGAGCGCGTCAAAACTGGTTTTCGTTCTAGCGCCGCTGATGCGCGTGCGTGACGCCGGTAGTTTTTTTGAAGGATTGGGCTGGAAGCCCGAATTGGGCAGCTTAATGGTGGTGGTGCCCAAGTCAGATTTGAGCAAACCGCGATTCGCCGAGTTTGCATCCGGTGCGGCGTATCACTACGCCGATGCCTGGGACGAGGCCGATGGCACACTCGGCTTGCGCGCCTGTTGGTACAACTCGGGCGACGGTTTTGTTTCGCCTTTTGGCGAATATGTGCAGGGTTACAGCACGTTGCGCGCGCCACATGGGTTGGACTTAGTCGAGATTCGGCTGGCGCCAGGTGCCAAGCGGGCCGTTTTGCAAAAATCAGGGGTAAACCGTGTCGAGTTTCCAATGCCGACCCAGCTGATGCAAAAATCCGCCAATATTTATTTGCAAGGGCACGCCGCCCATCCAACCGGTGGGCTGTCGGCTGTGCTGAGTTTGGACAAAAACGGTAAGCCGCAGGGGCATTTTGACTTTGGCGACGACTTTGTTTTGGAAGAACAGCTGTATTTGCGCTGCGATGGCAAACGCTACACCTTGGGCACGATTTTTAATGCTAAAAAAGCTCGTACCGGCTTGGTTCTATTTGATTTGGCGCGTTTAAGTGATGGCCCCGTGGCGCAAGCGTGGTTAGAGCGCCCGATGCCCTTGGGTTTTCACGGTACGTTTTTGCCGGGCTAGGTTTGAAGACCAGAACACTCTGTTTTAGCATTCATTATGCGAACAGCTGTTTTGCCGCCATCTCCGCCCACTGCGCATAAGCCGCCGCCGACGGATGCAAATCATCGCTGGCGACGAGTTTGGGATCAGCACTGCGGCTTAGCGTGGTCACGTCTATAAAGTGCGTGCCCGCTGATTTTGCCTGGCGTCGGCACTGGGCATTGAACAAATCAATCTGCGCAGCAATTTTTTTTGCGCCGCGCGAGTCGTCAGCAGCAAACGGCGTTTGCCCCCAGTCTGGAATGCTTAGAACTAAAACGCGCGTGGCTTTTTGCAGTGTGGATTTACCTGCGGCAAATCCCACGGCGCGCGCGAGCAGGGCGGCGAATTCATCAGCAAAATCGGCAACACTGCGCGCACGGTACTGATTGTTCACACCAATGGCTAAGCTGACCAAATCATAGGGCGACTGGATGTCGCCAGCCAGCTGGGCGCAATCGATGGCGGCGCTCAGTTCGTCCGTCGTCCAGCCGGTTATGGCGATCAGTTGCAGGTCCAGGCGGCGCTTTTGGGTAAGCTCAAAACGTTGGGCAAACTGCGCGGGCCAGCATTGATCGGTTGTGACTGCCTCGCCAATAGTGTAGGAGTCACCCAAGCACAGCATGTGCGCCGCGACCATGGGCGGATTACGCCAGGGCGGCGCGCTGGGCGGGCAATTGATGCGCACTGCGCGCACCTGACTGTGCGCCAACGTGATCGGCCAATACCGATTCCATCGCCGCCAAGACTTTGCGAATCACCGGCGCTTCCGGCAACAGTGTCATGCGGAAATGATTGCGGTAGCGCACATTAAAACTGGAACCCGGCACGACCAAGATGTGTTCGCGCTCCAACATAGTCATGGCGAACTGCTGGTCGTCAAAATCGCTAAACAATTGCGCATCGACGCCGGGAAAAGCGTACATCGCACCCATCGGCGTCGCGGTCGACAAATATCGGCTGCGCGCAACACCTTCTAGCAGCGCTTTACGTGACTCAAACAGCCGCCCGCCGGGTTTACACAAGCTGGTGCAGGTGTCGATACCGTCTAGGGCCGCAGGCACCGCCCATTGCCCGGCAACATTGCTGCACAGGCGCAGCGCGGCTAACACATCGAGCGCTTTGATGTAGTCGCGCGCTGGTTTCAGCGCGCCTGACAGCGTGAACCAGCCGACCCGATAGCCACAGGCGCGGTGCACTTTGGACAGCCCGGAAAAGGTAATCGCCAAGGTGTCGCGCACGAAAGGTGCAGCGGAGTGAAAGGTGGCGTCATCGAACAAGAGGTTCTCGTAAATCTCATCGCTCATTAAAATCAAGCCGTGGCGCTCGGCGATCTGCGCGAGTTGTGCCACCAAGGACTTGGGATAAACCGCACCGTTCGGGTTGTTCGGATTGATAATCACCAAAGCCCGAGTGCGTTTGGTGATCAGCGCTTCGACCTGCGCTGGATCCGGCAGGCCATTGTTGCTGGGCAAGCAGTCGTAATAGCGCGGCAGGCCAGAATTGAGATGTACCGCCGCACTCCACAGCGGGTAGTCCGGCGCGGGCAGTAAGACTTCATCGCCCGGATTAAGCAGCGCGCGCAGGGTCAAATCAATAAGTTCACTGACGCCATTGCCGATATAAACCTGGTTTGGGCCAACCTGCATGCCGCGCGCACTCAAGCTGCGTGCGACTGCTTCACGCGCCGGTAAAATGCCCTGCTGATGCACGTAAGCTTCTGAATTACATAAGTTTTCTGCCACAGCCAAACGCAAGTGCTCGGGCGTAGTGAAGCCAAATAGCGCTGGGTTACCAATATTGAGCTTGATAATTTTGTGGCCTTGGGCCTCAAGATCGATCGCGCGCGCATTCAGCGGGCCGCGGATGTCGTAGCGCACCTGATCGATGCGTTCGCTTTGGGAAAAAGGTTGCAGCACGGGAGCTTTCAGCAAAATGGCGAACGCCGAGTCTAGCCGGGCTGAATTGAGTTAAGGCACTTGCCAGCTTAAGCTGATAGCGAATAATTCAGGCTGATTTGTTTGCCTACTTAAGTTGGGCTTAAGTCGCCACCGAAGCGCGCAGCAAAACCACAGTGATATTGTCATTGCCGCCGCCGTTTAGTGCGGCTTGAATCAGCGAATCCACCGCGTCTTGCACCAATGCTTCGTCGGTCAAAATATCGCAAATATCGTTGTCTTCGACTTCGCCGGTTAGACCATCCGTGCACAGCAAAATCTGCGTGCCGGCATTGAGCTGGCCGGATGCTGACTCAACTTTTA
>JANNYO010000207.1:0-4882 GCA_031410115.1 Rhodanobacteraceae bacterium
GGCGGCAATCCACGCCGTGCCAGAGGCTGCGGACGGCGGGCCGTTAGCAAAATTGCGTGACGGCGATATCATCGCGATTGACGGCGTGACCGGCACCTTAAACGTGCAGTTGACTGACGCCGATTTGCACCAGCGCAGCGCCGCAAAAATTGATCTCAGCCAAAATCAGTTTGGCGTCGGGCGCGAATTATTTGGACTCATGCGCGCTAACGTTGGCAGTGCCGAACAGGGCGCATGCGCGCTATTTCCCGCAGCGGCTGCGCACGAATGCTAGCGCTAGTTGCCGACATTGGCGGCACCAATGCGCGTTTTGCCTTGACCGATTTAAGCCAAAAATCAACGGTGCTGACGCATGAAAAATCCCTGCCCGCAGCGGAATTTGCCAGCTTGCAGCACGCAGCTGAGCAGTATTTACACAGTGTCCAGATCGCCCCGACCCACGCTGCGTTTGCCGTCGCCTCGCCGGTTTCGGGCGACGAAATACGCCTGACCAATCGCGCCTGGTCGTTTAGCCGCAGCGAATTACAGGCCGCGCTAAAACTTGAGCACTTGCACATATTGAACGACTTCGGCGCCGTCGCACATGCGATCCCGGCGCTCGGCACGCATGATCGCGTCACCCTGCATGGCGACGCCGATGCCGCGCTGTTAGGCCCGGTAAGCGTGATTGGCCCCGGCACGGGCTTTGGCGTCGCACTGCTGGTTGACAGCAGCCCACAGCAGAATGGACAGCGCTGGCAGGTGGTGGAAACGGAAGGCGGCCACATGAGTTTCGCGCCGCTAAACGAGGAAGAACACGCAATCGCCCGCTGGCTCAGCGCGCGCTTCGGACGCACCTCAAACGAGCGCATTTTGTGCGGCGCGGGTATTTCACACATGGACGCGGCGCTGTCGGGCGCACAACATCCAAGCGTTGCCGCAACAACGCCACTGCGCGACGCCGCCGACATTGTTAGCGCCGCACTCGAGGGCCATGATGTGTCCGCGCGCAAAACCCTTGCGCGCTTTTGCGCTGTGCTCGGCAGCGTCGCGGGCGACACCGCGCTCATCCACGGCGCTCGAACGCTGGTCATTGCCGGCGGCATTGTGCCGCGCTTCATTCCGTTTTTGCGCTCCAGCGCCTTTCGCGAGCGCTTTCTCGCCAAAGGCCGCTTCGCCGCCTACTTAGAAACCGTCGCAATACACGTAATCACGCACCCCAATCCTGGGCTATTGGGGGCGGCTGTGGCGCTGCTGGGCAAAGGTGAGTGACAGTCTAACCCTGAGTTCTAATCCAACAACTGCGCCGATATGGCGGTTGGTTGGTTCAATGCAGGCAGCCTGCGCACCTGGGTAAAATTCCGCACCTCGACCTGGGACACGGAATTGAAGTCCAGATTATTGGCACGCTCTGCCGCGTTAGTGACAAACACATTCATGTAACCATTTACTGGCGCCATCGCAAGCTGCCAGGGGCCGACGCCGAGCGTCACCTGACGGGCAATCTGATTGTTCGACAAGCTGTACTCATACAGGCGACCTTGCGCACTACTACTGTCGGTAGTTGCCGTACCATCTAGGCTGGCCCGCATCGCCAGGTAGGCAACATCCCGGGCGGAGTCCACTTCAATATCACGCACGCCAAAACCAACACGCGAAATCGGCAGCACAAATCCGGTGCCCGTCGCCATATTCATGGAATACAATCGCCCAAACTCGGCGGAAACAATATAAAGCGTGTTGCGCGCTGGGCTATAGCTTATTTCCGGGCGCAGACTGTTTGGCGCGATACCATCACTTGAAACCAAATTTGCATTCAGTGGAAACGATGCTAGGCGCAGGCCAGTGCGTAAATCCCACGCTTCAACGCGCGCGGTTTGGTTTGTTGTGCTGGCAACATTCACCGCGAGCACGCGAAAAAAAACATCATTTTCAATACGCCCGGCAACGGCTGCCTCATTTGAGTTTTGGATGCGGGCAATAAACGTATTGGGCGTGCTGTCGCTAGGGGTGGCGCGGTTGAACACCCACGCGCCATTTGATGAGGCGTAGGACTCCACTTGTAACAAGTTGCCGCTACGCTCGTCACTTAACGCGGCAATGCGATCGCTCACGAAATTTGCATCCAAATTACTAACTGCGCCTGAGCTTGCACCGATTTGCAACGTCACTCGATAATTTAACGTTGATGTCGCTTGTGGCGAAACCCATCCGGGCGCCCAATACAAATTTCGGCTTTGATCAAAGCTAGAACTGCGACTGGGCTGGGCGGTAACAAAGTCAGTGCGCGCGGCGGTTGCCAGTTCGAAGCGTGAAACATAGCGGCTGCCGGTTGGCGTGTCGTTATTCACCCACAGCGCTTTCGCTTGCGCTGGGCCGCAAAACATTTCGTCGTCATAGGACGTTTCGTAGCCACGTGGCAGCGCACTATCACGCCAGCTAAATGAGTTGGTAAAACGCCAGTTGCCGTCATTTTTGTAACCGGCTGTAGTTTGCGAGCGTTGGAACGCACCGTTGTACCACTTGCGTATCGCTTGCGTGCCGCTTGGGCAAAACTGGAATGTTTTACCGCCAATTTGCGTGCGTATCGGCAGCACAATGTTAAAACCGTTATAGCCCTGGTCGACAATGTAGCGGGTGTAGGCGGGGCTACGAAAGGTAACGAAATTGGGGTTATCAACCAGCGCGCCACTGTCGTTAAAGGTTTTTTCCGGCTGAATGAAGTGCGAATAGATCGTCTGCGCCGGCTGCGTGCAATCTAGGCTAACCGAGCAAAACATAAAGCGGCGCATTTCAACTGTGCCCGGTGTACCGCGTGGAAAACCATAAAAATGTGCACCAGTGCGTTTCATTTGCAGGCCCGGGCGATTCGCCGCGCCATCTAATAGCGCGATATCTTCTGGCATTGCGCCGGAAAAATAGCGGCAAGAAACTTGATTGGTGCCAGGCACGGACTGGCAATTTCCCGCTTCGTCGCTGGTTTTCCACTCTGGCACTTCAACCGGCGTCACGTTCGCCCACGCGGGCAGGGTTTGCGCGAATACGCTTTGGGCGAAGGCCAATGAAAGGCCGCCAGAAATAATAAGGTAACGAATCATTGGGTGGATTCCTTTGGATTTAAGATGTGTGCCTGTAGACGACGCAATCAGGCGATAACACAAATGAATTCAGCCTTGCTATGGACTAATCTTCGCTTTTTATTCAGGCAAACGAAACAACGGCTGTTGGTCAGCTGATTCGCCGTCAAACTGGGCTTGTTACGGCACGATTTCTTCGGCCTGAGTCACCCATTTTTTCAGCATCACTTGGTCATCTGGGCTGATATCAATGACTTTGCAGCCAACCCAAAAAGTGTTCGCGGTGCGCGCCGGGTCACACCACAAGCACTGCACGCCGATCTCGACTTTATAGGTGGCAAAACCAGGTGCTTGCAGGGCAAAGTGCAGTTGGAAATAGTGTTCGTCCACGAGTGCCTTGGGTGCAATCAACATCATGCCGTCGTTGCTCAAATTGCCGATTCGGCCCAGCCCTTCACCGGTAAAAGCGTTGGTCACCATCATCACTTGCGTCACGCGTTTTCGTACTGACTTGCGTTTGTGCGTTGCCATAACCTATTCCACCACGGACGTTAATTGACTCAAACTCATATCACTTTGCGTCCAGTTTTTAAGCTTGTCTTTAATCGAACGCCAAGCGCGATCAATGATGCCTTCAGTGCTTGGCTCCCACAGTTTGGCATTGCCGCGCACTAAGTCGCGCGCCATTTCATCCATCGTTTTTTCCGCCACTTTGGCACCGCGCGAATTGACAAATAAGCAGCGCCCAGTCACCGGCGAAAACCAGCTGAGTTTGCGCCGCGCCACGTCGCCCTGTTGGTTGACGACAAATTCAAACCACGTACCAAATGGCATTTGCTTGAGCCGATCCAGCGTTTGCTGCTCTTTGACGGTCAGTTCGGTTTTTTCCTCTTTGCGCAGATGCGCAAGGATCGATTTCTTTTCCTGGGCAGCGGCATTTTCCTGCGTTTTCGGCGCATCCTGGTCTTGCCCGATGCGCGCTTTATTACGCACCAATTCGGTAACTTCCCGCTCTTCAGCGGGCTCCAAACTAGGCACCAGCGCGTCACCTTCGACGACTAGTTCGCCAACCGCACTCAGCGTGCGCTCGATCTCTGGGCCGTGGAAACCGACCAAACTCATGCCTTCCTCGAGTATCGGTTTGAGCTCGTTAAAATCTTGCTTTGACACTGGATTGTCTAAATCAAAACAGCCCGCCAGCTGTTCGGCAACCTCTAAGCGCTCTTGATAAATCGGCGAATTCACATCCTGGCGCAGCTGGGTTAGGGCTAGCACATCGGCCCAGGCGCCTTCCAACAAATGCACCACCAGCGGTGGCAACATCCGGCCTTTTACAAAGCTATCAATCGAAACCGTGGCGCTTTTACGCGCAAGCTCTAAGCGTTCACGGCCTTTCGCCGCCTCAACGTAGCGCTTTTCCGACACATCCGCCTTGCGCTGCAGGGTCGTGACGTGGCGCCCCAAATCGCCGAGCATGTTTTCAAACACGCCGACATCGCTGTCAAAATCTGCGGTAATGCGATCGACCACCATTTGCATCCGCTCAACCAACGCTTGGTCGACATCATCGCCATCGGCCCAAAACATGCCGTTTTCGGCAATGGTGTTGAGCAACTGGCGGGCCGGATGGTTGCGTTTACTAAAAAAGCTCTTATCTTTAATGGCCACTTTCAAGATCGGCACTTGCAGCTTGGTCAGCAGCGAATGCGTGGTGCTGCTGGGCTTAGAATCAGCTAAGACGTGATCAAACAACATCCCGACGAGATCGACGGTATCGGAAGTTTCCTGCTCAATTTGCGGTGTCTGCCCGCCGTGCATTTGCCGCA
>JANNYO010000208.1:0-1871 GCA_031410115.1 Rhodanobacteraceae bacterium
AGCAGCAATAGCGCCTGTTCTGCCAGCACCAAGCCTTCCGCGTAGGCACCACGCACATCATAGATATCGGCAAAAAGCAGCGATAACTCGCCACGCACACGCGGCTGTTCTTTCAGTGTCGATTGCAGCTGGTCGGTGGCATACCTCAGCGCTTCATCAACACTAACCTGGCGCCCTTGATGCGCGGATGGTTTTGACCAATTAAGTAGTTCACTAACAAAATCAAGCGAAGCGCGTGCACGCGAGGCTTCAAAATTTGCCTGCTCCGCTTCGGCGCGCGCCACATCACGCTCAACCCAAACACGCCACCCAAGCAGTGAAATAAAGCCGAGTGCTAGCACCGTCAGTAGCGTTGCCCACACATGCCGTCGAGCAAAACATCGCAATCGATAGTGCCAAAGATCGGGCTGCGCACTGACCGGCTGTACGCGCAAAAAGCGCACCAAGTCCACTTGCAAAGCGTCGGTACTTGGATAGCGCTGTTGCGGTTGTGTGGCAATCGCTTTGCTGATGATCGCGCGCAAATCAGCTGGAAGCGTTGGCCAATTCGCTGATCGTTTTGGTTGCACCGGCTTGTCTTGGACACCACCTGAACTCAGCAGCGTCTCAGTGCGCGTGCTCAATTCGGGTGCCACATCAAACAACACGCACATCAGCAGGCCGAGCTGAAAAATATCCGAGGTGATGCCCAGACTATCGCCCTGAACCTGCTCGGGGCTGGCAAAAGCCAAAGTCAGCGACCGTGCAATCATCGGATCATCCTGACCCAACATTTGCGCCACGCCAAAATCCAGCAGTTTGACGTGTCCGTCCTCGGTCACCAGCACGTTGTCAGGTTTGATGTCGCGGTGCAGCAGCAGCCGCGCATGCGCTGATCCGAGCGCGTCGCAAAGTGTCATCACAAAGTTCAACCGCTGCGCATGATCACACTTGTGGTCCGTACAGTAACGATCGATTGCCTGGCCATCGATCCATTCCATTGCAAACCACATCGAGCCATCGTGCTCGCACCCGCCGTCCAGTAGGTGCGCAATGTTTGGATGCGTAAGCGAGGCGACAAATTCTCGCTCGCGCTCAAATAAGCGCACAGCCAGCTGATCGTTTGAGTTTTGCTGCATCCACTTCAGCGCAACCCGCTGACTAAAAGCGCCGTCGGCGCGCGTGGCAAGGTAAATGATGGCCATGCCGCCGCGCGAGTGCTCGCGAATAATTCGAAACGCGCCAATCACCTCGCCTGGCAGTAGTTCCCGGCTTGGCGCTTCTTGCAACATAGAACTTGCCAGCGCACCACGCTGTGCACCCCCGGTACGCAATAAGGCGGTGCGCAGGGGCATGGCTAATGCGCCACGCTGCTGCTTTGTTCCAGCATCCAATCGCGCACCCGCGCCCATTCGCGCTGCACAGTTCGCAACGGAATGCGCAAAGCATCGGCGGTTTCTGGATCGCTAAAGCCGGCAAAAAATCGGCACTCAACAATCGCCACTTGTTGGCTGGAGTGCTGCGCCAACTTCTGCAAAAGTTGATCAACATGAATCAGTTCATCGGCGTTGTCTAACACCGCTTCATCTGGGCATTTCAACTCCAGATCCGGCTGCCCATTGCCACGCTTGATTGCTGCAACAGCACGCGCATGTTCGATCAACAAGTGTCGCATCGCTGTTGCCATGATCGCTAAAAAATGCGCACGTCCGTCCGCTTTCGGCGGCGCCTTGAGCAAGCGCAAATAACACTCGTGCACCAAGCCGGTGGTATTTAATCCGCCACCTGAAACCTTGGCGCGCACCTGGTGCGCAAGCCGATGCAAATCTTGATAGGCAATCGCAAACACCTGATCATAAGCACCGCGGTCCCCCGCAGCAGCGCGTGAAATG
>JANNYO010000209.1:0-5100 GCA_031410115.1 Rhodanobacteraceae bacterium
GCGGCAGCACGCGCAACTTCGCCACCTATAACCCGCAAGTGGCGCGCGATGATGCGTTTCAACTTGGCGTGCATGGCGAAGCTAAGGGTGCGGTAATTACGCCGCTGCGCTCGACCTCGGCGCTGATTTTATCTTCCACCAACTCCAGCCGCGAAAAAATCTATATCCAGCAGCCGCCGATTTCGTCCTCGGGCTATTCCAGTCAAGCCTTTGGCGTGCATTACCCGCACACCGAACGTAAAACTGAAACCAAAACCTGTGGCGATTGCCACTTAAGTCAAGCGAACGACAACAACGCCATCATGACCCAGCTGTTGAGTTACGGCACCAAGTTCTTCGACTTCATGGGCTACAACGCCTGGGTCGGTGGCGAAGGCGAAATTAGCGCCGTGCGCGTGACCGAATGGGAAGAGCCGCAGGCCGTATTGGGCAGTTATTTGCAAGAATTTGCCTACCCAGATTACTTCAAGCAGCACCAAGATCGTGATCTCAAACTGCCGGAGGGCTATCGCCACTCCGCCGGTGTCGCGAACTGTTTGCAGCTGCGCGGCGAGTTCGTCTATGTCGCAGAAGGCAAGAATGGCATGCGCGTTTATGACGCTGCTAATATCGCCAACAAAGGCTATTCGCAGCGCTTTCAAACCTCGTTGTTTAGCCCGCTTGGGGATGACAGCCGCATCAAGAGCAAAAATGCCACCTGCGTTAGTTTGCTAACTACCCAGCCAATTCGCCCGGCGCAAAATACCGGTGATCTGATGCGCAAAGAAAATCTTGAGCAGCCGTTTTCGCCGATTTATGGCTATGCCTACATTACCGATGCCGAAGAAGGCTTGATCCTGACCGATATCGACACCTTCCTCGACGGCGAGGCGCGCAATAACTTTTTAACGCGCGCTTTGACCTGGAACGAAAACGGCGTACTCAACGGCGCCCGGCACCTCACAAACGCCGGCTACTACTTCTACATCAGCACGCCCAAAGGCGTGGTGGTGTTGGATATGCGCGTGCCGCTGACGCCCAAATACGTCACCACAATCAATGTGCCCGACCCACGTGCTGCGCAAGTGCAGTTCCGTTACCTGTTCGTGACCACCGCGCGTGGCCTGCAAGTGGTTGATATCACTGACTTTGCCAAGCCAGTCGTGACATCCGCCGTGATTCCGCTAAAAGACGCGCACAAACTGCACGTCGCGCGCACTTACGCCTACGTCGCCGCAGGTGCTGAAGGTTTGGCGATTATCAATGTCACCAACCCAGAGATGCCGGTGGTGTATCAGATGTTCACTGCCAAAGGTGCGTTGAACGACGCCCGTGACGTCACGGTTGCCACCACCAACGCCAGCCTATTTGCCTACGTCGCCGATGGCAAAAATGGCCTCAAAGTGATCCAGTTGACCAGTCCGCGCAGTCAGCCCAAGTTCTATGGCTTTAGCCCGCAGCCCAAGCCCGAGCTGATTGCGACCTATCAAACCGCCAAGCCTGCGATTGCGCTGTCGCGCGCGCTTGAGCGTGACCGCGCAGTTGATGAAACCGGCGGCCAAATTGCCGTGCTCGGGCGCTTGGGCTCCAGGCCTTTCAATCTCGAGCAGATGCGCAAAATGTTTATGAACCCGGATGGCTCGCTCTGGCGGGTGACGGATAAGATCGATGGCGCACCGGCCGCTTCGGGCGCAAGCGCGAAGCCAAATTAGGTGATTGAAGAAAAAATGAAAACGTTAGCAACAAAACAAAAAAAATGCGCTTTTTAGTTCGGTGAGTAGCCCTTCGTGTAGCTGTGTTTGCCTGCCGCGTCAGTTGCAGGCGGCAGCTCGCGCGGCAGCTCAAGATATCCATGGCGTGAGCGTTAACCTGCTTACAGTTCGACAGCCTATTTTTCGCCTTCATGGCCTGCTAAGTATTGCTGGATAAAGTTTACGCGCGCTGGTTTTAAACCTGCGATCAGTACTGACGCGTAAGCAGCCCCGCCGCGCGCCACCCCAAAAGTCACGAATGACCATTCGCACGTGCGCGGCGTGAAGTGCGGTTGCTACTTTCACTGCTCTTTCATTCCTTGAGCTGCCGCCATGCTGACCATCCGCGACCTATGCAAAACTTACAGTAATGGCGTGCGCGCGCTGGACCGGGTGAGCTTGGACATTCCAGCCGGCATGTTTGGCCTGCTCGGCCCCAATGGCGCGGGTAAGTCGTCTTTGATGCGCACCATTGCAACTTTGCAGGAAGCCGACTCCGGCAGCATCGATTTTGCCGGTTTGAACGTGTTGACCGACAAGGACTCCGTGCGGCGACAGTTAGGTTACTTACCACAAGATTTTGGGGTTTATCCCAAAGTTAGCGCCGAAGCGCTGCTGGATCATTTTGCCGTACTGAAAGGCTACACCGTGCGCGCGCAGCGCAAAGAAGTGGTGGACGCCTTGCTGCACAAGGTGAATTTATGGGAGGCGCGCAAACGCCAGCTGGGCGGTTTTTCCGGCGGCATGCGCCAGCGTTTTGGCATCGCACAAGCGCTGATTGGTCAGCCGAAACTGGTGATTGTCGATGAGCCGACAGCGGGCCTGGATCCTGAGGAGCGCAATCGTTTTCTCAATCTATTGGCTGACATCGGCGAGCAAGTTGTAGTGATTTTGTCCACCCACATCGTCGAGGACGTGACCGATCTGTGCCCGCAGATGGCAATCATCAATAAAGGCCAAGTGCTGTTGGCAGGCCAGCCGCATGCGGCAATCGCGGCGCTGAAATCCGGCGTCTGGCGCGCTGTGGTCAGCAAAACCGCATTGCCCGAGCTGCAAATGCGCTTGAATGTTCTGTCGACGCGCTTGGTCGGCGGCAAGCCGGTGCTGCACGTTTACAGCGAAACCCAGCCGGCGGAAGGCTTCGTACAGATCGAGCCAGATTTGGAAGACGTGTATTTCCAGCGCCTGCGTTTGCATGCAAACGCGGCGCCATTAGCCACCGCGTCCGCGTCGATTTAAGGGGCGCGCGATGATTCGAGAATTCTTTCGCTTCGAGCTGCGCCAGCAGCTGCGTTCGCCTTTGCTGTGGCTGTTGGCGGGGCTGTTTGGGCTAATGGGATTTGGCGCTGCCTCAACCGATGCCATCCAAGTGGGCGGCGCGATTGGCAATGTCTATCGCAATGCACCGATTGTGGTGATCCAATTTTTATCGATATTTACGCTCTTGGGTTTATTGATCTGCGGCATTTTTGTATCGAGCGCGCTGCTGCGGGATTTTGATGCGGGCACCAGCGACTTGCTGTTCGCCAATCCGATCAAAAAACGTGATTTCCTAATTGGCCGATTTTGTGCCGCGCTAGTTGCTTGCTTGGTCGTGTATTTGGTGATTGCTGGTGCCATTTTTATCGCGCAATTTATGCCCTGGATTGAGCCCGTGCGCTTAGGCGCGGTGCGCCTGATGCCCTATGTGTTTGGCTTGGGTGTGATGGTGATTCCGAATGTTTTGTTCACCTGCGCGCTGCTGACCTTGCTGGCGGTAACGACGCGCAGCGTGCTGTGGGTGTATGTCGGCATCCTGGGGTTTATGCTGATGTATGGCATTGGCACGGCGCTTATTCGCAATCTGGATAACGTCTGGATCGTGACCTTGGTCGATCCGTTTGGCATGCGTGCCTTGAGCCGCACGGTGCGCTATTGGTCGGCGGCGGAACGCAACCAGCTCATTCCCGCGCTGTCGAGCTATTTGCTCGCTAACCGCGTGCTGTGGACGCTGCTGTCGCTGATCCTGGCTGCGGTGTCGTTTAGGATGTTCAAGACTGATCGCGCTGGCACCGCGCGTAGCTGGTTTAAACGAAAAAATAGCGCAGCACCCGCTTGGACACGCAGCGCAAAAACCGCGCCTGCGCGGACGCGGCACGGCGAGCAATACCAGCCAAATTTTGGCACGCGTGTCGCATGGCAGCAGTGCATCGCCCAGCTGAAGTTTGATGCGCTCGGCATTTTCAAAAGCGCGCCTTTTATTGTGATGCTGCTGTTTGCGCTGATTAATTTTCTGCCGAGCGCGCTGTTTGCACAAACGATGTATGACACGCCGATTTACCCCGTGACTTCACAGATGCTGATCGCCCTTTCCGGCGCCTACAGTTGGCTGCTATTTATTATCGCTATGTTTTACGCCGGTGAGTTGGTTTGGAAAGAACGCCAGGCCAAGCTCAGTGATGTCGTCGATGCGATGCCGACGCCAAACTGGACGCCGCTGATTGCCAAACTCGGCGCACTGGTGCTCGTCGTTGCCTGTTTTCAGCTGTTTGGTGCATTGAGCGCGATGCTGATTCAAGCCGGCAAGGGTTACTTTAACTTTGAGCCCTTGCGGTATTTGCAGGGCATAGCGATCGGTTCGATTTACTTTATTTTGATCGCCGGATTGGCCTTGGCACTACAGGTTTATGCGAACAATAAATTCATCGGCTATGCCGCGATGATTTTGGTGCTGATCTTGCAGTTGGTCGCCGGTGCGCTTGATTTCACCCACAATCTGTATCAGTACGGCGCAAGCCCAGACGCAACCTATTCCGACATGAATGGCTATGGCCATTTCCTCGCGCCGAAGCTCTATTTCAGCGGTTACTGGGCGCTGGTTTTAGTTTGCTTACTTTTATTGGCCTCGGCGTTTTGGCTGCGCGGCACCAGCACGAGCTGGCCGGAGCGCGCTCTGCTTGCCAAAGCTAGGTTGCGCGGGGGGTTGGGGCGGGCGCTGGGCATCAGCGTGTTTTGCGCCATTTTGGCCGGCAGTTTCATTTTTTGGAACACCAACGTTCGAAATACCTTTCGTTCAAACGCGCAACAGCTTGACCTGCAGGCGCGCTACGAGCGGGACTTCAAAAAATACGCCGCACTGCCGCAGCCAAAAATCATCGCGGTCGATATCAATGTTGATCTGCACCCAGAAACGCAAACCATGCGTGCCACCGGCACCTATCGCATTCGCAACCCACACGCCGCACCCTTACGCGAGGTGCACATTCAAATGCTGGACGACAAGACACTGACCGCGATTGATTTCGGCGGCGCCGCTCAACCCAGCGCTGCACCCGGCGCCATATTGGGACTGCACGATGTCGATATCGGCTATCGCATCTACACCTTGACC
>JANNYO010000210.1:0-5642 GCA_031410115.1 Rhodanobacteraceae bacterium
CGATCCGATCCGCGCGCTCGATCGAGCCGACCTCGGCATCAATGCGCAGCTGCTTAGCTGGATTTAGCGTGACTAACTTCAGCGCATCAATTGCGCTCAAATTGCCGTAGCGTACGGACTTCGCCGCTTCGGTATTCAGCCGTCGGCCCAAGTCTTGGCTGTCAGAATTTAAACTCACGTTTACGCCCTGGCGCGCCATCAGCGCGGCGTTGTTTGGGATCGCGTCAATCACTTCAACTTTGTAGCCCCACCAATCGGCAAACGTCGATGCACCAGCGCTGACTTCGTTCATTTCCTTCGCAACTTTGTAACCTTCAAGTACGTGTTGAAAAGCGCCAATCTTGAAGCCGAATTCGTCACTGAGTCTTACAAACATCAAGATTTCGTCGGCGCGGTAGCTGTGGATATGCACCAAGCGTTTGCCTTCTAATATTTCCCATAGCGGCTCTAAACGCAGATCGCGGCGGGTGCTGGCGTCGGCTTTTAACGCCGCGCCGTATGCCCGCGCTTGGGTAAACTGCGCACGAATGATTGCTTCAACGCCCATGCGGCTTTGCGGGTAGCGGCTTTGAAAAGCGTCGCCCCAATTGGCCTGTTTAGGATTTTCGCCGAGCGCGAATTTAATCGTTGGCAGCACGCCCGTGAACTTCAACGCCTCAGCATCCGCGCCCCAGCGGTGCTTTATCACCTGGGCCTGCCCGCCGATCGGGTTGGCAGAACCATGCAGCACTTGCGAGGTGGTGGTGCCGCCGGCCAGTTCGCGGTAAATATTGATATCGGTTGGGTCGATAATGTCGCCGATACGCACCTCTGAGGTCACCGCGTGCGAGCCTTCATTGACGTTGCCAGATGCCGCAATGTGCGAATGTGCATCGATTAATCCTGGGCTCAGATGTTTGCCTGTGCCATCAATAATTTGCGCGCGATCCGGTGCTTTCAGCGCCGCACCGACGGCTTTGATGCGGCCATTCTCGAGCAGTACATCAATATTCTTTTCAGGCTCGGATTTGCCCGTGACCCAGGCCGTGACGTTTTTAATCAACACCGTGTTTTGCGCCGCAATTTGAGTGCGGCCAAATTCGCCTGCTGGATAGCGCCACTGACTGGGCAAAATCGGCACGGCATGGGTGGGCGGTGATTTGCCCGTCGTATCGCTGCCTAATTCGCCGATGCGTGTCAGGATAATTGTATGCGCGCTGCCTTGTATGTCCAGCCAGCGGCCTTTCAAAGTTTCGCCTGAAAGCGTCAAGTCAATGCTGAGCGCCGCGTCGCTTGGCGCGCCGGAAATCCGATTTGCCAAAGATTTTGGCAGTTGCATCAATACGCGCGCGCCGTCGCGGGTGAGGGCAAGTTTTGCAATCGTCGCCTTTGCTACGTCGCTTTTGTCACCTGATGGCTGCGCGCCCGTGGTTGCAGTATTTGAAGGCGCGTCGGTTGGCGCAAACTGTGCGCTCAATCCTTTGTCGATGACCAGTTCAGATTGCGCATTCGCGCCTTCAGTGAAGCGCCAGCGGCCTTCCAGTGCCGACGCATCCAGCGCTTGGAATACTTCTCGGCCGCCATCCACCCACATCTCATAGATTTTTGCATCCTCATCAACCAGAAAATCTGCATCACTGATGCTAAAACTTGCGTAGCTGCCGGGTTTTAAACTGCCAATTTTAGCTGTGCGAATCAGCTCAGCCGGTGTCTGGGTTAATGCCGCTAGCGCGGCATCTTGGCTTAAGCCGTAGCGAATGGCTTTACGTAAATTTGCGGCAAAACTGGTTTCGGGGTTTTCAAGTCCTGCCGTGCTAAGCGCAAAGCGAATCTTGTGCTCGGCTAAAATTCGCGGGTTAAACGGACTATAGTGCCAGTGTTCCAAGTCCGCGAGCGATACATCAAGGGCTTTTTCTGGGTCGCTTACGGGCGGTGGTTCGGGGAAATTAAGCGGCACAACCAGCGGCGTTTCAAGATTGAGTGTGCGCACCACCCGGTACTCAAAGCCGGTGCCAACGCTGATTAGCCCGAGCTTATTTTCATCTGCAATGCGCTGCGCGCGTGCCAAGTCCAGCTCATCATTGGCAAAAAACATTATGGATCGAGCGCCCAGTGCGGCGGGTGTCAGTGCATCTAATGCACGGTTCGCCTCTGGGCGCTCCCGTTTTTGTCCAGCGGCAATATCGGACAAAAGCTGATGCTGCCACCTTGCATCAATAAATGCCTGTCGCAGCAGCGCAATTGCGCCCATGTAGCTGGTCGGGTAGCTGCCGGAAAAGTCGAAAATTTGCTCAATTGCAGCGTCCGTCGTGACGTCGGAGGCGATCAAATTTTGCTGCGCGCTTGCGTGTGCGGCGAGGGAAATAAGCGCACTCGAGCCCCGCAAAACCCCGTCCGCGCCATGCGTCAGGGCATAGCCAAAACCGAGTTTACGCAGCGTTGCAAGCTTGGCTTCATCAAATTTAAGCGACGCCGCCATGCTGCGCTCAGGGCACACCAACTTGTTCCAGTGCCCGCTCGCCTGCGGTGTGCCCGTGACTTCGCCTGCATCGGACGCGGAAGGATCCTGCGGTGCAGTGAAACCAATGTTGCTGCTGGACGCGCAAACCTGTGCCGGGTCAGTTGCGATCGTGCTGGCTAACTCAATAAACGCTGGGCGAATCGTTTTGCCTTTGACGTCGATCACCGCAGCACCCGCCGGCAGGGCGCTGCCGGCTGCCAACACTACACGCACGCGGCCATCCTCGATTACCAACGTTGCGTCAGCGCGAACGTCGTTTGGCGCAACGAAGATGCGCGCGTGCGTCAGTGCGTACAGCCGCTGGGGCGCCTGACTGATTTCGATTTCTGGCCGGGTAGAAATTTGCGCCGAGCTTTGCTGGCCGAGCAAAGTTAGTACAGCGGCAATAGGCAAACGGTAAAGCATAGCGCGGTGCCAACCTAGATGTTTCGAGCCGCCAAGCATGCTTGGGATGGCGGGTGAATCAGTCTGCCAAAAGTAATGGTGCGGCGGAATCGCCCAAACAGATTTGTGAGGGCGACGTTTGCCAAATCAAAATCCTAAAATCGCCACTCAAACCCGGCTTCAACGTGGCGCGCAGGCAGCAAATAATACTGCGCATCACCCAGTTCACTTTCCGCAGTGGCGGGGCGTTTGTCGGTCAAATTGCTGGCGGTCAAACGCAACGCCCAATCGCCAAACTCCCAGCCGAGCGAGGCGTCGATGGTTTCGTAGTCGCCTGCCGGTGCGGTATTGCGCTTATTGAGAAAACGCTCGCCAATGTAGGAATACACCACGCTCGCTTGCGGCCCTTGCACACCACCAAACACGACGCCGAGTGCGCGGGTGTTGCGCGGGGTTAGCTCTTGATTTTTACCGCTTAGCTGGGTCAAGGTGGTGCCGAATAGGCGCTGATAATCGCCAAACACGGCCTTGTGATAGGCCCACGCGCCATAGACCCCAAGCCTATCGATCGGGTGCCAATTTGCTTCGGCTTCATAGCCGTCCAAATTGAGCTTGCCAGCATTGGTCAGACCCGGGCTGCCGTTGACAACTTGTGGCACCACCAGATTGTTGAAATCCATGCGGTATGCGCTCAAATCGATATCCAGCGCGCCATCAAACCAGCGCTGTTTGATGCCGAATTCGACCGCTTTGCTGTCTTCGGTTTCTAAGATGTCGGCGTCTGATTCGGGGCCAAAATCAACGGCGGCGGGCTTGAAAGAATTGCGATAGTCGGCATAAACGTTGACGAAATTATCGCCCTCCTCATAGGCCCGGAAAGAGGCGCCAATATGGCCGGTGGCGCGCGTGGTATCACGGGTATCACGGGCGGGAACATCGATGCCGTTGACCAGGGATTCGCCATCACGTTTTTCGTTCGTGCGATTTAAACGCAGGCCAGCGAGAACGTCAAAGCGCTCCGACAGTGCCCAATCAACTTGACCATAAACGCCGAAAAAATTGCGCTTGTCTTCAAGCTCGGTGCGCTCATCAATGGCAACACTGCGCGAGCTGCCCCGGCCACGCCCGTTGAGTGGGGCAAAATAGGCGAAGTTTTCGCTTTGCTGCTCGCCTTTGCCACCCATGTAGTCCGCACCAATACTCCAGTGGCCACGGTCGCTAAGGGGGTTGCTTAAATTCGCATTGAGATAGACATCGGTAATCGTACGATCTTGGCGATAGCCGTCGGCATTTGTGATTGCTGGGTTGTTCGTCAATGCGTTCAAAAAGCCGCGCGTCAAGGCAGCGGTGGTGCGTGCTAATGCTGCGGTGGCGACGAACTCGCCCGAATTGGTAGGCAAGCTGTAGGTTCCGCCCACTTGCACGCGGCGCTCAGTGATATTGCCATCGCTTGGGTTATGGTTTGAATCCAGCGGCGTTTTATTGGTCAAGCGCGCGCCTTCACGCACCACCGGGCTGGTAGGGTCTTGTGACACGCGTGCCACCGACACATCGAAGCTGGTTTTGCCTTCACCCAACTCAAATGCGCTGCGGTACTGCGCCAAAATACTGTCAAAACCGGCGTCTTTATCGGCCAAATTACGCCGCTCTAAATTAAAGCTCAAGGTGCTGGTATCGCTCAAATTGTAGGCGCCCCGGGCATAGCCGCTGGAGGAGGTACCAAAGCCGGCGGCGACTTGATTGGGCGCTTGGCCAGCAGCGAAGTGAATCACGTGAATCACGCCGACAAAACTGGTGGAACCATAAGTGACAGGTGCCGCACCGCGCATCACTTCAATGCGCTCGACATTATTCATGTCCAGCAAAGTCAATTGCGGGTTGAAGGCACCGCCGTAGGGCACGCCGTCGACCACGAGTAAAAACGCATCAAACTCACGCAGACCCATAAACGCCGGCACGCTGCCTGCTGGGCCGCCATCACCGCCTTGAGTGATTTCTACGCCTGCAACTAAGGCCAGCGCCTGGGTCAAATTTCGCGCGCCACGCTCGCGAATTTGCTCACTTGAAATCACCGTCATTGCCACTGGAATACGATCCACGCTTTCTTCGACGCGGGTGGCAGTAACCTGCACGGCTTCCAGCTTGCGCGGATATTCGGGTTTGGCGTGGGCGGTGTTTAACAGCGATGCTAAGATAGCAGCGCCGAGCGCTGAGCGAGCGGATGATGAATTCATGGTTTGGAACTGCCGTGCATTAAAGACGCGGAATAGTAAGCCGGTGAAATCAGATCGCCATCAGACTTAAGTTGCGGATTGAATGGGACTTAAGTCTGATTTTCTGGCATTGCTCATTGCCAATTTGCGGCCTCCGGCGTCAACGGCAACCCGACGAACGCTTGATGTCCTCGGGGCTTCCGATTGCGCTTTGCCGAATTTCACCGGCACAGCTATTCGAAGCCATTCCGGAAAATTGCCTCGATCACGCTAAACAATGTTGTGGTGCCACTGATTTCATTGGCTACGGCAATCATTGCGCTACCCGTCGGGCTATCGTTTGCGGCGATAAAGGCAATACCTTCTGGGCCGAGATCACCGGCGGCATCCGGATCGTTGAGCAAATTGACAATAACGCTGAAGTCGCGATTGTTGGTGTAGCTCATAAAGCGTGTCGTGTACGGATCGGTTACATCAAACACCGCCACACCGCCGACACGCTCAAGGCCAACAAAAGCGTAGGTTTTGCCGCTTGGTGTGGTGCC
>JANNYO010000211.1:0-1975 GCA_031410115.1 Rhodanobacteraceae bacterium
GCATGGCGTGCCAATCGTTATGTCCTTGGTTTCCCGTGTCGCCTTGCGGCGAGACTTGTGTTCCCGTGTCGCCTTGCGGCGAGACTTGTGTTCCCGTGTCGCCTTGCGGCGAGACTTGTGTTCCCGTGTCGCCTTGCGGCGAGACTTGTGTTCCCGTGTCGCCTTGCGGGCGGGTTGAAAGCACGAGGCGCACGGCAGTGTTGCGCGCTATCGAGTGGGAATAGATGCTGACCGACTGGATGGGCTGCAAATTTGAACTCGCGGTGTCTCGCGTGTAGGCGGAATACAAAATCTCATCCGGTTCTGGCCACTCAAACGGCGGCACAAGTTGCTCTGGGCAATCCATCAGCTTGCGCGGCGTGTACTCGAAAATGCGTTGCGCAACGATTTCACATTTGTTTGCTGCATAGCGCAGATACGCCAAGGACAGTCCATCTTTAGAAAAGCGCGGCAGCGCTTCGCGCATACGTTGTGCGTTTCCCGGCCCGGCATCACGGGTTAACCGTCGCGCTTCAGCGCTTGCCAAGTCCCGCACCCAGATGTGCTCGTTGCCATTTTCAAACGCAACATAGGCCAGCCACTTGCCGTCTGGCGATATTGCTGGCGATTGTTCGACTCCGGGCGCGCTGGTTAGCATGCGCTGTGACCGCTTGAGCTGCGTAATGCGTGTTTGTGACCAGGCGGCGGTGCTCAATTTGGTGTCAACGAGCGCGGGCGCAACTGAGGGTTTGACGGGCATGTCAGCTGTGGATCTGAGCAAAAAATAGCTCAACAGCACGCCTATGATGAGCAAGAACAGCCACGAAACTAGACGTCGGTATGATGATGTGTGTGCGAAAACCGGCGTGAAAACCGGTGCGCGTGCTGAAGCCTGTGGCGCGCCATCTTGATCAACTGACGCATTGGCGACGCCCACACCGCCTAGATTCGCGCCCGCCAATTCGGGCAATTGCCATCGCGGCAATTCGTTTGACTTGGCAAACAAATCAACAGGAAATTGGATCAACCGGTAGCCCACTTTCGGGATGGTTTCAATGTACAGCGGCGCTTTTTGATCGTCTTGAAACGCTTTGCGCAGCTCCTTAATTGCTTGCGTTAGCACTTCTGGCGTTGGGCAGGTGTCGGGCCACACGCCGGCAAGCAAGTCATCACGTGCCACGGTTTCCCCGGCACGCAGTGCCAATTCCAGCAGCACGCCCATGGTTTTAGGGGTTAAGCGTCGGCTGACTTGGTCGCGATCAAACAGCTTTAAACCGCCCACGTCGACGCGAAAGTCGCCAATGGAGAAACTCTGCGGCATCGCGACAGCGCGCGGCGGCGGCGAACGCGGCCGGAGCGTCGGTGCGAGCGGGGCATTCTGAGGATTTACGTTGCGATCAATCATGGGGATACATCTGCTCGATTAGCACGAAGACCTACGTAGCCCAAGTCTAGTCTGGATGCGCGGTTATTAGTTAAAAAAAACGGCCCTAAAGGCCGTTTTTTTTCATTACTCCGATTTAGGCAAAGTGCTAAAACTTTTGGTTGTAACTCAGGTAGTAAAAGCGCCCCGGTAAATCATATGAAGGATCGAATGAGTTGTTGGAAACCGAGATCGAAATCGGCGGATTTTTGTCAAAAATATTGCGGATGCCGCCCGAAAGCGTTGCATTCCAAGGTGCTTTCCAACGCACTTGTAGGTCGTGATAGGTGGTGCCACCGAGGCTATTGGTGGGAACGATTTCAAGCCCAGTGCTGGCAAGGCCATCGACGTTAAAAGGCACACCGTTGCCATCCGCACCGTTGTTTGAGCATTGTGTTGTTGCATCGACCGCGTTGGTGCAGTTTTCTTCTAAGCGCGACACATAGCGCGCCGTCCAGCTTGCGCCCCATTCGTTGTAGTCCCAGCTCAAGGTGGCGTTTGATTTCAAGCGTGCCGCGAGCGTGCCACGGCCGTAATAGTTGCCCGCTAGCGAATAGCGCAACGGGTCGCCCG
>JANNYO010000212.1:0-4444 GCA_031410115.1 Rhodanobacteraceae bacterium
ATTACGGGCGGCGCAAAATTCTCGACAATGTCGATTTTACGGTCGCGCACAACGAAATTCGCGTGATTATGGGCGGCTCGGGCTCGGGCAAATCCACCTTATTGCGGCATTTGCTCGGGTTGCACCAACCCACCAGCGGCACCATTGAGCTGTTGGGTAAAAACATCAACAGCCTGAGCGCGAAAGAGCTGCTGGAATTTAAGCGGGAAATGGGCGTTAGTTTTCAAGGCGGCGCGCTGTTCACTTCAATGACCGTGGGCGAAAATGTCGCACTGCCGCTGCGTGAGCATTTCAAGCTGGATGAAAACACCATCCGCATTATGAGCCGGCTGAAACTTGAGGTCGTAAGCCTAGGTGGCTTTCAAGAATTAATGCCGAGCCAGCTGTCCGGCGGCATGATCAAACGCGCGGCGCTGGCGCGCGCCATTGTGATGGATCCAAAGTTACTTTTTTTTGACGAGCCCTCAGCGGGCCTGGATCCAGTGGTTTCCGCTGAGCTGGATGAACTGATTTTGCGACTGCGTGAGGCGATGGGCATGACCATTGTGGTGGTGACGCACGAGCTTGAAAGCGCTTTTAAAATTGCCGACAAGATCACGGTATTGGATCAAGGCCAGGTGTTGATGACCGGCCCCATGGCCGAGGTGCGCGCCAGCCCCATTCCGCGCATTCAAGATTTGCTGAATCGGCGCCCGCGCGAGATCGAGGTCAATGTCGATGAGTATTTGGAACGCCTGACCGCGGAAACCTAGATCGTTATGTTGCTTGCTATTATTAAACTCGCGCGCCCGCATCAATGGGTTAAAAATGCGCTGGTATGCACAGCGCTGTTGACTTCGCACCGGTATTTGGATGCGGCTTCGGTGCGATTGAGTGTGCTGGCATTTTTTGCCTTTTGCGCTGCCGCATCCGCCGTGTATGCATTGAATGACACCATCGACGTCAAAACTGATCGTGCGCACCCAGGCAAAGCTGGGCGTCCGCTGGCAAGCGGCGCGCTAGCGATTTGGCTCGGGCCGGTGCTGACGATCATCTGGTTTGGTATTGCAGCGTTAATCGCACTGCAATTAAGTGCGAAATTCCAGCTTTTTCTAGCTGCCTACGCGGTGGCATCGTTGGCCTATTGCGTGGGGCTAAAACGTTTAATTTTGGTTGACGTGATGCTGCTGGCTGGCCTGTATGTGCTGCGCATAGGCGCAGGCGCCGCAGCGATTGGCGTGCCGTTGAGCTTTTGGTTAGCGGCGTTTACGCTGTTCTTATTCCTGTCTTTGGCATTGCTAAAACGCGTTATCGAGCTGCAAGATTTGCTGCGGGGGCACATAAATTTGAGTCCGCGCGCTTATCAAAGCGTTGATTTGCCACTGCTGATTGGTCTTGGCACCGCAGCCATTATGGGCTCGGCGGTGGTGCTGGTTTTATATTTGGGCAGCCCGGAGATGCGGGCACTTTACAGCCACCCGGCGCGCCTGACGCTGTTGTTGCCGGTGGTGCTATACGCGATGGCGCGGCTGTGGCTGATCGCGCTTCGGGGCCAGATGCACAGTGATCCAGTGGTGCACGCGCTGCGCGATCCCGCAAGTTATTTATGCCTCGCTGCAACTCTGGCTGTGGTGCTTTGGGCGATTTAAAATTGGGCTCGGTCGAAAAGAAGTCTCGCGGCAGCGACACGGCAAACAAGGCGCGGCGTTGGCGCGGCCTAGCAATTGTGCTGTTGATCATCGCCGCACTGCGTATGTATGCGCTGGTGCTGCACCGGCCCACGCTAGGCTATGCGAATCAGTACGATATGCTGCGCACTTCGGCGTGTGTGGATTTATGGCCAGGCAGCGTCGGTGCCCAACTGCGCGATGCTCAGCTTGAGGCGGCAACGACACAGGCACCTCAGCCGATTTATCAGCGACGTATTTTTGATCACCGCAATTGCTATTGGAGTACTGACGTCGCACTTGCCGCCTTGGCAATGTCGGTGCAGCAGTTAGGCACATCACGCGCAAACGCAGATATGGATTTGCGCTGGCTAGGCGGCGTTAAAACCACCGTGCTGTTAGCGGCGATGGTGTGGCTCAGCACATTGCTCTGGCAGCATCCCCGTGCGGCAGCGCTGAACGCACTAATCGCCGCGTTGGTGCTGGCCGACCCGCTGGTGATGCTGTACGCCAATACCCTTTACACTGAATTTGGCGCGGTTTTGGGCGCGTATTTAGCGGTTGCCAGCGCTGCCGGTTTGACGCTGGAAAATAGGCGAATTCGCTATTGGCAATTGGCTGCAGGTTTGTTGCTTGGGCTTGCGCTGTTGGGCAGCGCACGTGTGCCGCACGCGCCGTTGGTGGCAGCGCTGGTGCCGGTGATGCTGTATTACTTTTTCCGTCAGTGGGGTCGATTTCCCTATAAATTGGCCTGCGCGCTGCTGCTGCCGGTTGCATTGGGCGCATCGGTTGCGGCGCGCAATCAACACGCTTTGGCGGGCGTGGCACAGGCGAATGCCAGCAACACGTTATTTTTCACCATGCTGCCTGCGGCGGATGATCCGCGTGCGTTCGCGCAAGATTTGCGGTTGCGCCCACAGTGCGGCGAGCTGGCTTTTTCCAGCTGGTATCTGAAGCGCGCGAGCGACGTTGCGCGCGATTGCCCAGAGGCGTATTCGTTTTCGCGCATCCGCCTTGCCTGGGTGTTGGCGACACAGCCAAAGATTGGCTTGCGCGTGTTGGCAAATGCCCTTGCCCAGTCGCGCGGCTGGCGTATGCATTACGTCGGCGAAGTGGCGGGCGCATCAACGCTGCGTGCACCGTTTTGGAGTTTGGCTGACCTTGCGCCAAAATTGCCCTATCCGCTGTATGTCGGACTGGTGTTGTTTGCCTTGAGTTTGGCGGCACTGTTTGGGTTATCCAAAACAGCTGCGCGCCTGCCACAGCGCTTGCTTTTGGCGCTGCTATGCATTGCTGTGGTTTTGCCGATGCTTATTTCGCTGCTGGGCGACGGCTACACCGAATTGCCACGCCATGCGCACTTGTCAACCGTGGCCGTAGCGACGTTGCTGCTGGTATTGCTGAGCTGTCTGGACCAAATTGGTGTCCGCCGATGCCTAGCGGCGGGAATCTTAAGCGCACTGTTTGTGATTCTGCTGAGCCGCCAGCCAGCGGCGATCGCCGCCTGGGATCATCCACTTACCGCGCCGGTTGCAGCGCGTGTGGAGATATCAGGCTGGGTGTTGGACGCCTATGGCGCCACTGCTGTTTACGGCAGTGCACCCGGTCAAGCCAATCAAGCGCTTACGTTCAGCGCCCGCCCCGGCGTGACAGCGGTGTTCCAGGGCTACCCAAACGATGAGCGCGCCGGCGTGCGCGGCGTGCTGAAAATCACCCCACCTTACACCGAAATCCGCGTAGGCAATGCCTTAGGCGTGGAAACCGTGGTGGATCGCATTTGGGCAATGCCGCGTGCGGATACCAATACGTCAGCGTACTAAAATCCCCCAACATAAAAGCATTTTTGCTATTTGACGACAAGCAGTTTGAACGCCCACCAGGCAGATGCCCAACGGAAGTCTATCGCGTGCCTAAGCACCCGCCGCAAAATTCTAGTGCGCATTTTAAACATGATCTTAAATTTGTCGGTTATTCCGATGTCGTTGGCATGTTTTCCGATATGTTCATTCACTACGATTTTGTATTGAATCAAATCGCGATTAACCAAGAAATTTCTCGAAGAAGCCTGCTCAGTGTGCAGTCGAATTTGTACCAGTCTATTCTCCAGGTAAGCGCATGGCTCAGTACGCGCTAGCCTTAGTATCCAATCCCAATCCGCTGCGTGTGACAAATCTGCGCGAAACCTTTCTTTTTTAAGATAGTCTGTGCGAATGAGCGCACCACTAATAATCCAAATACATCCCGCTTGTAAAATATGCCACCACGCTTTGACGCCAGGGGTAATTTCCTCAACCCGGCCAGAATCTGGACTTGCATGAAGGTCCAAACCCTGAGCGTCAATCATTTGGCTTCCAGACCAATAGGTTTGACATTTAGTTAAGCGATCAGCCAAGTCAAGCAAGCACTGCAAATGAGTCGGTAAAAGCACATCATCTTGCATGAAGATTACGATAAATTCGCTGTCAATTTTGCTAGCTGCGTCATTTATACTGCCGTACAAACCAAAATTTTTACGATTTGATCTCACAGTGATGCGCGCATCTTTAGCTGCATATTGATTTGCAATGTCTAAGCTTTTATCTAGACTTCCGTCATCGACAACTGTTAATTGCCAGAGCGTGAACGTTTGGGAAAGCACGCTATCGAGCGCGACTGACAGATATCGCTCGCCATTATAAGTAGGCAATAAAATGCTAACTCTTTTTGCCGTGTCTTCTTCCGGCGAGACCCTCTTTTCCGTGTCGCCTTCCGGCGAGACTTTTATTGCCGTGTCGCCTTCCGGCGAGACTTTTATTGCC
>JANNYO010000213.1:0-3598 GCA_031410115.1 Rhodanobacteraceae bacterium
CCGCGCTGCTGCGCAGGCGATCTTTGCGTTCGCGTGCACTTTTATTAGTGTTAGTCGCGCTGATAAATACCGCGCAAGGCATTGCTTGCAACCTGCATGATCTAAGTTTTGCGGCAGAGTTTTCGACGGAAAGCGTCGTCAACGTATCGAAAGATCATGCAACTGATCCGGCCGCACCGTTAGATATTGAAGCGCACTGCCTACATATCAGCTGTGTGCACTCGCCAGCGTTTCCCCCTAGTCCGATTGCGCATGCGTTTGTGCCTGCGCTTAGTGCCGTGCCGACCGCTGAGAACCGTCTACATTGGCCTGCGCCGCCGCTAGGCGTGCACTTTCGACCGCCAATAACAGCCTAAAAACAAAGCAACCATGAGCGTGGGTTAACCACGTTCGAATCCTCATTTCGTTGTGCTTTTACAAAACGAAATGAGCAAACAGCTTATTTTTTGGACTTTTCTAATGTTGAAACCAATTTTTGGCGCACTGTTGTGTGCGCAATTTGCATTGCTTTTTTCGGTCAACACACACGCGCAGGACTCAGCTGCTTCAGCGGTTCAGAGCTTTGCGATCCCGGCGGCGCAGCTGCAGGTTATGGGCATTCAAACCGCAGCGCTGAAAAAGCGCTCTACTCAGGCCGAAAGCGTAAGCGCCAGTTATCCGGGCACGATCACGGTGCTATTGAACGCGCAACGGGTGCTCAGTGCGCCACTTGCGGGGATGGTCGAGCAGCTGCTGGTCGAACAAAATCAAACCGTCGAGGTGGGAACGCCGCTGTTGGTTATTGCCAGCCCTGAGCTGGGTGAGCTGCAGCTCGTGCTTTTGCAAAATAATTCGCGCGCCACGTTGGCATCTCAAGCGCTAGTGCGCGAGCAGCAGTTGTTTAAGGAGGGCATCATCGCGCAGCGTCGCGTTATCGAAGCGGCTGCTGCAAAAAGCGAAACCGATGCGGCGTTAAATCAAGCCAAAACCACGCTGCGTTTAGCGGGCATGACTCAGGCGGCAATTGCCCGCGTACTGGCAACGGGCAGCCCACAGACTAGCCTGACGATGAACGCGACGCAGGCGGGCGTGGTGATGGAAATAAATGTTGAACCGGGCGAACGGGTCATGGCGGCCACCGCGTTGCTGCATATTGCGCAAACCCGCAACCTGCTGGTCGAAATCCAAGTGCCGGGTGCAGCGAATGCACAGTGGCCGATTGGTACGCGTATAACGCTGAGCGGTCTGCAAATGGGTGGGCAGATCATTAGCCAAAGCCACAGCGTGGCGGCGGGAAGCCAGACCGCAATTGTGCGCGCGCGTCTTGACGATACTGCTGCGGGAACGAACCCGGTGGTGCGCCCGGGCGAATTCGTGACGGTGGAAGTCTCGCCGCAAGGCGATACGGAAAAGCAAGTGGCGGCTCCGACTGCGCACTCTGATGGTCAAGGCGTGTGGGACGTGCCGCTCGCAGCCGTTGTGCGCGATGGTGCGCAGGCGGTGGTGTTTGTGCGCACCGCGACTGGATTCGATGCGCGACCGGTAAAGGTGCAAAGCAGCGCGGGTCAAAATGTTGTGGTTCGGGGTGCTTTGTTGGAAGGCGAGCAAATCGCGATTAGCGGTTTAGTGGCACTGAAGGGCGCTTGGCTAAATGCGATGTCAGGTGCAGAGGATGAATCCTAAATGTTAGCTCGATTGATCCAATTTTCCCTGTCGCAGCGGCTATTTATCCTGTTAGCAACCTTGTTAGTGAGCGGGGCTGGCTGGTACGCCTATTCTGGCCTGCCTATTGATGCGTTCCCCGATGTTTCCAGCACCCAAGTCAAAGTGATTATGAAAGCGCCGGGCATGACGCCGGAGGAAGTAGAGGCGCGTATTGCGGTGCCCATAGAAGTGGAAATGCTGGGCATACCGCGTACGAAAATCTTACGTTCAGTGACCAAATATGGCTTGGTGGACGTGACCATCGATTTTCAAGATGGCACCGATATTTATTGGGCGCGCCAACAAGTCAGTGAGCGTCTTGCGGGTTTGAGCGATGCTTTACCACCTGATGTCGGCGGTGGCATGGCTCCGATCACCACGCCACTTGGGGAGATGTTTATGTTCACCATTGACGCGCCGACCATGACGTTGGCAGAGCGCCGCAGCCTGTTGGACTGGGTGGTTCGCCCGGCTTTGCGCACGGTGCCTGGGGTAGCGGATGTCAACGCGCTGGGCGGTGTGGTGCGGGTGTATGAAGTGGTGCCGGACTTGGTCAAGATGGCGGCAAGTCAGGTCACCAGCATGCAGCTGAAGGAAGCCATAGAGGCAAATAACAGCAATGATGGCGCGGGGCGTTTGGGGGAAGGGGATGAAGTGTTGCTGGTGCGCAGCGAAGGCAGCGTCACCAGCATCGAAGACTTGCGTGCAATCGTGGTGACCACGCCGGAGGGCGTACCCGTGCGTTTGGGAGATCTTGCAACCGTGGCGATTGGCACCGCAACGCGCAATGGCATGGTCACCAAAAGTGGTCAAAGCGAGGCGGTGCAGGGCTTGGTGCTTGGGTTGGCGGGCGCAAATGCGAAGTCAGTGGTGGAAGGTGTGCGCAAGAAGTTGGACGAGCTGGCGCCGACTTTGCCGAAAGGTGTGACCATAAATGTGTTCTATGACCGCGCCTCGCTGGTAACAAAAGCAATCAGCACGGTGTCGTCCGCGTTGCTGGAAGCGACTGTGATCGTGATCGTGCTGTTGGTGCTGTTTCTGGGCAATTTACGCGCTGCGCTCACAGTTGCATTGGTGCTGCCCTTGGCGGCGCTGATAACGTTTATTTTGATGCGCGTGTTTGGCATGTCAGCGAATTTAATGAGTTTGGGCGGCTTGGCGATTGCCATTGGCATGCTGGTGGACGCGGCGGTGGTCGTGGTCGAAAACATTGTTGAGCGTCTGGCGAATGACCGGAGCCGTGGTAAGCCAGGCGCAGGCAAGCTGCCGCGCCTACATCTGATTTATCGTTCCGTGCGCGAGGTCGCGGTGCCGGTGACCTCTGGCATTCTGATCATTATTACGGTGTTTTTACCGCTCCTAACCTTGCAAGATTTGGAAGGCAAATTCTTTGCGCCGGTGGCGCTGACTATTGTGTTCGCGTTGGCAGCGTCCTTACTACTTTCCTTGACCATTATTCCGGTGTTGGCGTCGTATTTTTTGACCACCGTGTCGCACGACGAACCTTGGCTGCAGCGCAAATTGCAGGCGCTATATGCTCCCGCAATGGCCTGGGCACTCCGTTCGCAAACCCTGGTGGCAGTCGCAGCGGGCTTGTTACTGTTGGGCGCAGGCGTGGTCTATACCCAGGTGGGCAAGTCGTTCATGCCGACTATGGACGAAGGCACGCAAATTATTGGTATTGAAAAGCTGCCCTCGATTAGCTTGGAGCAAAGTGCGGCGCTGGATTTAAAAATTCAGGCGGCCCTGATGAAAAACATGCCGGAAATTACCGGTATCGTCGCGCGCGGCGGCTCGGATGAAATAGGTTTGGACCCAATGGGGCTAAATCAAACCGATACTTACTTGCAACTCAAGCCCGAGAATGAATGGCGCAAAGGCGGCAAAGAGGCGCTTTTGGAAGAAATTCGCAAGG
>JANNYO010000214.1:0-3245 GCA_031410115.1 Rhodanobacteraceae bacterium
GTATGGCGGACGTTTAGACGTCTATACTGCGACATGACCCTTACTCAACTGCGTTACCTAATTGCGATCAGCGACTCTGGCCTCAACATCACCCTTGCAGCCGAGCGGGTGCATGCAACCCAGCCTGGACTATCTAAGCAGCTCAAACTGCTGGAGGAAAGCTTGGGCTTTTTGCTTTTCACGCGCAAAGGCAGAAGTTTGGAAAACATTACCCCAGATGGCGCGCAGGTGCTGTTGCATGCGCGCCGAATGCTGTTGGAAGCACGCAACATCCGCGCGTACGCCGCAAACGCACGCACTGAGCAAGCGGGCAAATTGGTGATTGTCACTACCCCCACGCAAGCGCGCTATGTGTTGCCGCACCCAATTACGGTCTTGAAAACCAAGTATCCAGGTGTCAGCGTGCATTTGCAGTCGCACGCCGAAGGCGAGGTACTACGCAGTTTAAATTCTGATCAAGCCGATCTTGCGATCATTAGCACCTCAGGTACGCCACCCCAGGGCGGCTTCGCGGTGGCACTATATTCCTGGAATCGCATTGCAATCGTGCCAAAAGGACATCCTTTGGCGGCCCAAAGCGCGGTCACGATTGCTGATTTGGCAGCGCACCCAATCATCAGCTACGAATCAACGCTACGCATCGATTCCAGTTTGCAGCGCGGTTTTTTAAGTGCCGGCTGCGCTCCTAATATTGCGTTGACCGCGAATGAAGCCGATCTCATCAAAACCTACACCCGAGCTGGTTTAGGCATCGGTATTCTGGCAGAGATGGCGCACAGCTGCTTGGATGATGATTTAGTCGCGCTCCAGCTGCCGTCGCTAATCGTCAGCTGCGTTTCTTGGGCGGTGTTGCCGCAAGACCGGGTGTTGCGCGCTTACGTGCTGGATTTGTTGTGCGACATAGCACCCCAGCTTGATCGTGTGGATATTCAGCGCGCAATTGCCGGCGAGCAGGCGTATCACGCGCCCAAACCACCCACGTGGATTGAGCTAACGCAGTCGATTACGGTTTGACGGGATCGTCTCTGACTAGCTGACGTATTGCTCAGCCAACTTATTCAAATGCGCGCGCTCAGCCGGGCGTAAATACGGTGCTAGTAGCATCATCACCAAATAAGCGCCGCGGCCCAAGTCTGCCTGATCCGTTTTTGCCGTACTAATCGCCGGGCGGATATGTTGAAAGTTCAGCCAAAACGTTGCCGCCAACAAAATATGTTGGCCTACCGCCTCGATTTCGTTTGGCGCTGCCAGCATGACGCCGGTATCCACCAAACCTCGACAAACGCCCACAATGCTTTCATGGCCGCGCTTAAGAATGCGGCTAAAGTGCATTTTCAGTTTGCGATTGCGGCTGAGTAAATCGACCAGGTCCCGATAGATAAAGCGGTAATCCCAAATGCATTCGAAGATGAGGTGCATTTGCAGCCAAAGATCTTCCAAATTCGCCAAGCGCGTTTCCGGCGTGGTCAGGGCAATGTCCATGCGTGCTTCAAACGCGGTGAACAGATGCTCGACAATGTCGTCTTTATTGCGGAAGTGGTAATACAAATTACCGGGGCTAATTTCCAGCTCGTCCGCGATGTGATTGGTGGTGACGTTCGGCTCGCCCTGAGCATTAAACATCTCCAAGCTAATCGTCAAAATCCGATCACGCGTCTTCGGCGGAGCGGGTGGCGCAGGTGGCGCGGCAGCTGTCATTTATGCCCTCCCAGGCTGTGCAAAATCAGGTTAGACCTTCCCGCCAAGACGTTTGACCAGCTTGACATAGTCTTCCATTGCTTTTTCCGTACTTGTGCCTTTGAGTTTGTCCCATGCCTCAAATTTCGCCGCGCCTTTAAAATCAAAAAGCCCAGGTTTGGAGCCGGTCACATCACCTTCGCTGCCCTGTTTAAACAGACCGTATAGCCGTAAAAGCATGTCATTCCCGGGCTTTTCTGGCAGTGTTTTTACCGCTTCTGCGGCGGCTTTGAATTGATCGGCAAGCTCGGTCATGGTGCATTCCCTTCATTAAAATCAGGCGTGGTGATCGCGGTTTAGAGTTACGCAAAACGAGTGCACTTCTTAACATGCAGCTCCAAAGCGGGTCAAACATCAATTTGCCTGGAACCAGATAAAAAGCGTTTTTTGACATCCACTTGCATGACCGGAACAAGACCGCGCCCAGATTTGCATTTTGTTTTGCCTTGACGTGCATTTTTTGCTTGGCGCGTGACACGCATCCGGCTATCGTTAGGGCGAATGCTCTAGGCGCGAACCGCCAACACGCATGCACCGCAACTTCGATTTTATATGACTTTAATTTGGGGCACACTTTTATGAGTTACTTTGTCACGGGTGCAACCGGCTTCATCGGACGCTTTTTATTGGAAAAATTGCTCGCCCGACGCGGCACGGTTTATGTCTTGGCGCGCAAAGCCTCGAAAGCAAAAATCGAAGAATTAAAGACACGCTTCCCCGAACATGCGGCGCGCATCGTGCCGATCTGGGGTGATTTGACCAAGGCCAAACTCGGCATCAACGCCGAACAGATGGCGGAAATGAAGGGCAAAATTAAGCACTTGTTCCATCTTGCCGCAATCTATGATTTATCTGCCGACGCCGCGAGCCAAGAGGCCGCCAATATTGATGGCACGCGCAACACCGTTGAATTTGCGGAAATGATCAAAGCCGGTATTTTTCATCACACCTCCTCGATCGCAGCGGCTGGGCTGTACTCCGGCATGTTCCGTGAAGATATGTTTGAGGAAGCGGAAAATCTGGATCACCCGTACTTCCGCACCAAACATGATTCTGAAGGCATCGTGCGCAAAGAGTGCAATCGCCCTTTTCGCATCTATCGCCCAGCGATGGTGGTTGGTCATTCGAAAACCGGCGAAATTGATAAAATTGACGGCCCGTACTACTTTTTCACTTTACTCAAGCGAATGCGGCAAATTTTACCGCCCTGGATGCCCATGCTCGGGTTTGAAGGTGGGCGCATAAACGTTGTACCTGTGGACTTTATTGTCGACGCGATGGATCACATCGCACACGAAAAAGGCCTCGACGGCCAGTGTTTTCACCTAACGGATCCGGCACCCAAGCGCGTCGGCGAACTGCTCAATATCTTCGCCAATGCCGGGCACGCGCCGAATATGACCATGCGCATCGACGCGCGTATTTTCAGCTTCATCCCGGGCGCGGTGCGTAACGCCATTGGCATGCTGCCGCCGGTGCGGCGTATTACCAATAACGTGCTGAAAAGC
>JANNYO010000215.1:0-7030 GCA_031410115.1 Rhodanobacteraceae bacterium
GGCACGCTGTAGTAATGCTTTTCGGCCTCGACATGGTAATCGCGCGCCACTTTACGAAACAGATAGCGCGGCGCGCAGAAGTCGGATTTTGGCAGGGGTAAAAGGTGCAATCGTTCCTCTGCCAGCACGCTGTTGCGCGAACCGACGCGCTTTTGAAATGGCGCACTGTTCAGTTCACTTAATTCGCTGGCTAACCAAATATTAAGCGCTTCGAGCGAGTCAAACACGCGATCACGCGCCGCTGCCATGCGCATCGTGACGATCCGTACGCCACCCTCAACCGAGGCTTTGTCTTTGGGCTTGCGCGTTCGGGCAGGCACGACGGTCGCACCATAATGCGCCGCAAAATCACGGTAAATCGTCGTCAATTGTGGCTCAGCATTGCAGGCGTGCGTGACCAGTGCTCTCGGATTATCCGGCACTAAAATCTCTGGCACGCCACCAAAAGCAACGAAGGATCGCGCTTGCCCATCCAGCCAACTACTGGCTTTTTCATCCGCATAGGCATGCGCAAAAATCGCTGCCGAATAACCGAGGGTGGCGACGAAAATATGCGCTTCACAGCGTACACCATCGACCCAATAAGCTAATTTTGTTCCGGCAAAATCATAGTAGCCGCGCACGCCCGGAACGTGGTCATTGCGATAGGCCAAATCATGGCAAGCCTGATACGCGGCCAGCTCCTGGCAATAGACGCTGTAGCCGATGCCATCGCTGTGCACGGCGCGGTATTCGCGCCACAGCAGCTGGCGCGTGACACCCTTGCGTGCCAGCTCGATCACTGCAGCGGCATAGTTCGGCCGGGTCACCGATTTTGCCGTGCTGTTGTTTCCCCCATTGCAACCGCACAAAGAGTTGTTTTTCTGCGTATTTGAGATCGAACGCAGTGGCATGGTGAGCGATGGCAATTTGGCAGGAGACGATTCGTTATCCTACCTGCCTTTTTGGCCTTCGTCGCTATCACACCCTTCTTTTCGTCCCTTGATGACTTGCAATCGCTCACACTGAATCTTCAAGCGCATCCAGATTGTTTCGTGTGCCACAACTGCCAGCGCAGCGAGCACTTCGTTTCGCACGGTTTTTCCTATGCCAAAGCGCACGCATCAAAACGCGTGACGGTCGGTAAACGCCTGTTTTGCGCAGATCGTTTTGGTCGTGGCGGCTGTGGCGCAACGCTGCGCTTGTACCTAACGACGCGTATTCCGGGCCTGCACGTTGGTGCGACAGCGATGCAGGCGTTTTTGACGCATTTGGAGGCCGGTTCCGCGGTGGAATTGGCGTATGTAGACGCTGTTGATGACTGCAAAGCAGACGCTGTCGTACCGCTTGAGCCGCAAACTTCGGCGCTTTTGTCGCATCGATCACCCAGAAATGCCTGGCGGTGGCTGAAAAAACTAGACCGCAATTTGCCGCGTTTTCGCGCCTTGCTTAGCCGCCCAGATGCCTCTGCCTGCTTGCCGTTTACCACGCGATCCGCGCGTTTGCGCTTGCTGTTACCCGGCTTTGCCCAGCTCAAAGCCAAGCTGGGTCCAACCTTCGTTGCTACTTTTCAGAGCACCCAGCAAGCCGCTTTTTTGACTTAAAAACAACCTTTCGCACCCGTAGTCTGCCCGCATTCCGTGGTGCAGCGGACAAACGCCAAATGCCGACACATTTTCGCCCACGTGCACGCCGACGAACCGATTTCTCATCGTCCGCGCCCCGCTTTTTGATCGCCCCGATCCGCACGTTTGCGCCGCAACCGTTTTTGTCAGTACCCAGCTCAATCCCGCTTTGCCATCGTCGCGTGCCTTTCCTGTTAAAGACACACCCATGCAAAAATCCCCAAAACCACCCACCGAACTGCGTCTGCGCGTGCTCGCCGCCGTCGACTACGCGCCCGGTGATTCGATTCGTGAGCGCATCAAGAATGTTTCTGCACGCAGCTTTTCTGATGCGCAAAATCAGCGCCAATATCAGTTCACTTGGCGCACCATTAGCACTTGGCTGTATCGCTTCAAACGCCATGGCATCACGACTCTGGACGCTAAAGTACGCTCGGATCGTGGCTCGATGCGCAAAGTCAAACTGAGTCAACTGGCTGAAGCTATCCATGAAGTTTTGCCTAGTCTATCGACGAATAAACAAGGCCAAATTCCTAAAAGTGCGCTCTATCGCCGCTTGCTAGAAAAGGGCTTGTTCGTGCGCAGGCAGCTTGCACCTACAACGTTCTACAGGCGTTTGCGCGAACATTCGTTACTGAACAACCCGGAAGTTACCGAACGATTACGCTTGTCTTTTGCCATGCCTTTTGCCAACGATCTCTGGCAGGCCGACACCCTCCATGGCCCCGCCATCAAAGTCGATGGCGCTTGGCGCAAGACCTTTCTCATCGCCTTCTTAGACGACGCCTCGCGTCTCGTCGCGCACGCTGAATTCTTCTATCACGACGACACCGATTCCATGGTGCAGGCCTTCCGCGCCGCACTCTACAAACGCGGCAAACCGGCCCGACTGTACTTCGATAACGGCAGCAATTATCGCTCCAATGTCATCCTAAAAGCCTGTTTACGCCTCGGTATCCACCTCGCCCATGCGCCCATTCGTGACGGCGCCGCAAAAGGCAAAATCGAACGCTTCTTCCGCGCCTTTCGGGATCGCTTTTTGACTGCACACACGCATTTTGATTCGCTCGCCAGTCTCAACCAAAAAACCGCCGCCTACATCGAAGCGGACTACAACAACCACCCCCACAGCGGCATCCAAATGAAGCCGATTGATCGCTTCAATCTCGACATTCGCCGTGTCCACTACCTGCAAGACGATCAGTACGGACATGAAGTTTTTTATATGGAAGCAGATCGCAAAGTCGACAAAACAAATGTCTTTTCCATCCACGCCAAACGCTACGAATGCCCCGCCGATCTGCGCAGCCAAACCATCCAAGTGCGTTACGACAAACGTGCTGAAACGATCCTGGTCTATTACCGCGACAAGCGCATGGGTGAAGCCAAACCGCTCGATCTGATCGCCAATGCCACAGGAATAAGATCATGATTAAAGCCACCTTTGGACTCACGCATGAGCCCTTTCATCGCGCTGAAATCACGCTCCTTCCTCAACAACAAGCCATCGCCGAAATCCTCCACATTCACGCCCAGCACGGCGGCTTTATCGTCATCATCGGCGCACCCGGCCTTGGCAAATCAATCTTACGCGAACACCTCGAAGCCAGCGTCGAACGCGGGTCGTTACGCGGCCAGGCCGTCATCGCCACGTTTAGCCGAACCCTACACACCTACACCCAATTGCTCGCCCAACTTGCCGCATCGCTCAAGCTCGACTGCCCAGCCGCACAGCTCGAAACCGAGCTGATCAAAACCGCCTTTGCCATCCACCGTGAACGCAAAACGCTTTACACCGTGATCGACGAAGCCCACCTCATCGACATCATCGCACTGCGCAAACTGCGGCTTTTGTTCGAGCGCTTCCCGAAAAATCACCTCCTGATATTGCTTGGGCAACCCGAACTCATGCTACAACTTAGTCTCCTACCCAACGCCGATATCAAGCAACGCATCACCCATTCCGCAACACTACTCCCACTCACCGATGCGCAATTAAAAGCCTTCATCGAGCAAGAACTCACCGCCTGCGGCCTCGGCGCCAACACCTTCGACGAAGCCGCTCTCGATCTGATCCTGCGTAACGCACAAGGCAATCTGCGCCTCACGCGACACCTCTGCCATGGCAGCCTCCTGCAAGCCTGCATCGCGAAAGAACGCCACGTACTCACCAGCCACGTCAACAACGTCCTCATCCAACCGCACTGGCGTTCGCACGACCAACTGATCAAAGGCCAAGTGAAGTGATGACAATCGTCCACTTAGATCACAATCACGTAACGCACTAATGCGCTAAACGCTCGACCCACAGTACCAACATGACGACACCGACAAGGGCCTGCGCTTTTGCCGGTGTTGTCGTGTTCGGCTTTCAAAAAACCAATATCCATGTCACGTCGCTATGACAATAATCGGTAAATACCTCTGCCGGTACGATGCGACTTGGTAAACAAGCGCCGATATTCGCCATTTTGTATGACCAATAATTTGGCTAACTGTGCGGTTGGAATTGGGGCGGCTACAGCTGCTCAAACGATAGAGCTTGTCGTAGCTTAAATTAAACTGCGTGCCGCTTTGATTTACGCCAACAATATTGCCCACTTCATCCACCGAATAGTCCAAGTTCAAACCACCCGTGGCGGTGCTGACAATCGCGTCAATATCGTAGTTTTGATCGTAGCTTTTCGTGAGCGTTTTGCCATTGGCAAAGCTGATTTGATTGACTGGGCCAAACGGTAGGTAGCTCACCGCGCTGATAAACGCCGCGCCATTGAGGGCTGACGCGCCTGGAGAGGGCTGACGCGCCTGGACACCCACCCCTAAGATAAATCTGAGCCAAGATTGCGCCGAATCTGATTTCCAAACAACGCCCTAGCTCGGAAACTGCGCCCATGACCCAGCCGCGCCGCCAACTCGTCGATCCTACCCAAGCCGGCACCTTTCACTGCGTCAACCGCTGCGTGCGCCGATCTTGGCTGTGCGGCCTGGACAGATACCTCGGCAAAAGCTTCGAGCACCGAAAATCGTGGGTTGAAGCGCGCATTTTGGAACTGGGCGACATTTTCGCCTGCGGCGTTCACGCCTGGGCGGTTATGAGCAACCACTTGCACCTTGTTGTGCACATGAGCCCGGCGACCGCAAACGGCTGGCCGCCTGAAGAAGTTGCCACACGCTGGGTTCGACTTTACCCCGCCCGAAATGCCGAGCTTTGCACGCAAAAGATCGCTGCAATTCTAGAAAACCCGGAATTAATCCTCGAATATCGTTCACGATTCGCCAATTTGTCTTGGCTGATGAAATCCTTGTCGGAAACCATTGCCCGTAAAGCAAACGAAGAAGACAAAGTTGCCGGACGATTTTGGGAAGGCCGCTTTCGCTGTCAGGCACTGCTTAGCGAAAAATCAATCTTAGCCGCAATGGCGTATGTCGATCTCAACCCAGTACGCGCCAAGATTGCGAGCGGCATCAGCAGTTCGCGCTACACCAGCGTCAAGGTGCGCAATCGGCAGCTGCGTACGCATCCAGAGCGGGCCAATCAGCCATTAATGCCGCTGATTGGCGTGCGATCTTTTAATTTACCCAGTATTTCAGAGGCAGATTATATTGAGCTAGTCGATTTCACCGGGCGCGAATGGCACGCAGGCAAGCGCGGCAACATTGCGGCGACGGAGCCGAAAGCTTTGACCAAACTTAATCTGGACAAAAATCACTGGACGACCCGGGTTAGGGGCATAGGTTCGGGTTATTGGCGCGTGGTGGGGGAATTGGAAGAGTTAATCGACAAAGCGAAAGAAATCAGTCAACGCACGCTGTTTGGGATTGGTTTTGCTCGGATTTTTAATAAGATTTAGGACGCTATTGGGTTATTTTTAATGCCGCTCATGCGGCTGGGGGCGTTAACTTTATCTGAATCTATACCGATGCCGCGCCGCCCATATTCCTATACCACACAGCAGCCCAATCATTAAAAGTGCGGGCTCTCTTCGTTTTCCTGTGGAAATCTACCTGCTACAAGCGTGCTACGCAGCTGCGGAGTCTGACGCAAAAAGGCCCCCGCAAGGGCCGCGTCAGATGTAGCGATCGGCTAAAGTATCTGATTTTCGTGGAAGACTATGCTCACAGAATTGTTTACGAGCGCGCTTGGCCTGCAATCCCCATGGCAAGTCGCGAAGGTTCGTTTTGCGCATGAGGAAGGGCGTATTGATTTCGACCTAGAGATTGTTAGCAAGCGACTGGCTTGCCCTGCTTGCCAAGCACCCGAGCAGCCTATCCACGACCGTCTTGAGCGGAGTTGGCGACACCTGAACTTTTTCCAGTACCACGCCTATTTGCATGCGCCGGTTCCGCGCGTTCAATGTGCGGCGTGCGGCAAGACCACACAGATCGTTGTACCGTGGGCGAATCCAAAGAGTGGCTTTTCGCTGCTATTTGAAGCCTTGGCGATATGCCTTGCACAGCACATGCCGATGGCGCGGGTGGCCGCAGTTTTGGGTGTCAATGCCAATCCACTTTGGGAGCGCTTCACGCGCACGATTATTGCGGCACACGATCAAGAAAACTATAGCGACGTTAAGGCGATCAACGTCGATGAAACCGCTTCAAAAAGGGGGCACCGCTATGTCACGGTCGTTGCCGATAACGATGCTCGGCGGGTGATCTTTGCAACCGAGGGCAAGGACGCGCAAACCCTGGCTGACTTTGCCTCTGCGCTGCAAGATCACGGCGGCGACGCGGCACAAATCAAGGCGATTTCTATGGACTTTTCTGCCGCATTTATCAAAGGTGCGCAGGATTCGTTTCCGAATGCTGAGGTATGTTTTGATCAGTTTCATATTGTTTCGATGGCCAACAAAGCGGTGGATGAAGTACGTCGATCAGAGGTCAGTTCTGAGCCCGTTTTGCGTAAGCAACGCTTTAGCGTATTGAAAGATAAGCGCGCATTGACGGTCAAACAAGCGGCCTTTATGGAGACGTTTGTACACTCGCATTTAAAGACGGCGCGCGCGTGGCGAATGAAAGAGGCGCTGCGCGATATTGTGCGTGAAAGACTTCCGGCGCAGGCCACACAGACAAAGCTTGAGTCACTGTTAAATTGGCTTCGGCGCTCGCAGCTTGCACCGATGATTGCGCTGGCAAAGACAATCCACAAGCACTTGGAGGGCATTGTGCGAGCAATCGCAGACCAACGCTCGAACGGCTTTGCGGAAAGTTTGAACAGCCAAATCCAGGCGGCAAGAGCACGTGCAAAAGGCTATAAAACAGCGGAAAACTTTATCTGCATGATCTATCTGTTGGCGGCTAAACTGAAGCACCTTCCGGCCTGCCCTTGGCGGGCGAATAACGCGCGGGTGGCAAAAGGCACTGTGTGAAATTCGCCTAGGTAGCTAACTAACTAATATTTCCCCACACGAAAGCGAACGGTGCCC
>JANNYO010000216.1:0-2525 GCA_031410115.1 Rhodanobacteraceae bacterium
CCGGCAAAGGTATGTTTGAATTCACCTATAAAAGAGCCGTTCGCGCTTTAGCTTGTCGAAGGGCAGAGCCGTAAATTTACTAACGAAGGCATCTGGCATCACGAAGTCTGCTGTTACATGCTTCGACAGGCTCAGCACGAACGGTTTCTATGATGTTTTCGGATTTCTCGATGGTAAATGCCAGATTTTCCAAATAGCAAAAGTTCAAACATATTCGAGACGGATCAATAAGCCTTATCTAGCCAGCGCTCACACAAATGCGAAGTTCGAACCACTAGCGACACCTTATCTAGCCAGCGCTCACACAAATGCGAAGTTCGAACCACTAGCGACACCTTATCTAGCCAGAGGTTTAAACTTAATGCGATGCGGTTGCGCGGCTTCTTCACCTAAGCGGCGCTTACGATCTTCTTCATATTCATGGTAGTTGCCGACCATAAACACCGCTTGCGAGTTACCTTCAAAAGCCAAAATGTGGGTGGCGATACGATCTAAAAACCAGCGATCGTGGGACACCACAATCGCCGCACCCGGGAACGCCAGCAGGCCTTCTTCTAATGCACGCAAGGTTTCCACATCCAAATCGTTCGATGGCTCATCGAGGAGCAGCACATTGCCACCACTCATCAAGGTTTTTGCCAAGTGCAAACGTCCGCGCTCGCCGCCGGAAAGCGAGCCAACTAACTTTTGTTGATCGCCACCTTTAAAATTGAAGCGGCCAATATAAGCGCGGCTTTGCAGCTCGTACTTGCCAATGGTGATGATGTCCGAACCGCCAGAGACTTCCTGCCAGACGGTGTTGTTGTCATTGAGCGATTGGCGCGATTGGTCCACAGCGGCCAGTTTGACCGTGTGGCCGATTTTAATTTCGCCGGAATCAGGCTTTTCCGTGCCCAACACCATTTTCATAAAGGTCGATTTACCCGCGCCGTTCGGCCCCAGCACGCCGACAATCGCACCAGCAGGAATAATAAAACTCAAGCCGTCAATCAATAAACGATCACCGAAACCCTTGCTGACATTTTTAAATTCGATCACCGAATCGCCCAAGCGATCGCCCGGCGGAATGTATAAATCTTGCGTTTCATTACGGGTTTGGAATTCTTGACTGTTCAGTTCTTCAAATCGCGCCAAGCGGGCTTTGCTCTTGGTTTGACGGCCCTTCGGGTTTTTGCGCACCCACTCGAGTTCAGCCGAAATTGCTTTTTGCCGCGCTTTGTCGCTGGAATCTTCGCGTTTAAGGCGATCATCTTTTTGCTCCAGCCAGCTGGTGTAATTGCCTTTCCAGGGAATACCGCGACCGCGATCGAGCTCCAAAATCCATTCGGCGGCATTGTCCAAGAAGTAGCGATCATGGGTCACAGCGACGACTGTGCCGGGGAAGCGCGCCAAAAATGTCTCCAGCCAAGCCACCGACTCGGCGTCCAAGTGGTTCGTCGGTTCGTCCAGCAACAGCATATCCGGGCGTTCGAGCAGCAATTTGCAGAGTGCAACGCGACGTTTTTCACCGCCAGAAAGTACTTTGATCGGCTGATCCCAAGCCGGCAATCGCAGCGCATCGGCGGCAACTTCAAGTTGGCGCTCCATGTTGTGACCGTCACCGGCCGCAATCACCGCTTCTAGGCGCGCCTGTTCGGCGGCAAGTGCATCAAAATCGGCGTCAGGTTCGGCGTACGCGGCGTAAACCTCGTCCAAACGGGTTTGCGCGTCGGTTACGCTGCCGAGTGCCTGCATCACCTCTTCGCGCACCGTGTGGGCGTCATTTAAAATCGGCTCTTGCGGCAAGTAGCCGATGCGGATCCCGGCCTGCGCGCGCGCCTCGCCCTGAAATTCGGTGTCCACACCCGCCATAATGCGCAGCACCGTGGATTTGCCCGAGCCATTCACGCCCAGCAGGCCAATCTTTGCGCCCGGGAAGAAACTCAGGCTGATGTCTTTGATGATTTCACGCTTCGGCGGGATGATTTTGCTCACCCCGTTCATGGTGTAAACGTATTGCATGGCAGTTCCCAGCTTTGGAATTTGAGGGCGCGAAGTTTGCCTGAAGCCGCTTGGAATTTGAGCTTCATTTGCGCCATTTGGCCGACTCGTTTAGGCTAGCGCGATGAACGCTGCGCTGAAACTTGCCACCTATGATGATGTTCTCGCCGCGCCACCGCATCTGGTCGCAGAACTGGTGCGCGGGATGCTGCACACGATGCCCAGACCGGGGCCGAAACATTCGAATGCAGCGTCAAGCATCACTGAATCCTTGCGACCGACCTTTGGGCGTGGTCGCGGCGGCCCGGGTGGCTGGACGATTTTGTTTGAACCCGAACTGCATCTAGGAATGGATGTTTTGGTACCCGACATCGCCGGTTGGCGGCGTACGCGGATGCCAAAACTGCCGGAGACAGCCTACTTTGAAATCGCACCAGACTGGGTTTGCGAAGTGCTTTCTCCTGGCACGATGCGTTTTGACCGTGCGGTGAAAATGCCCATCTACGCGCAAGCGGGCGTGGCTTTTCTATGGCTGATTGAGCCTA
>JANNYO010000217.1:0-2279 GCA_031410115.1 Rhodanobacteraceae bacterium
GGGCAGAGTTTTCTACCCCTGAGTGACGCCTTGCCGAGCATGATTACTGGCGATATCGCGGTCGACCCGAATGCGCCGGAAACCCTCTGGATCGGCACCGGCGAGCCAAACGCATCACGCTCTTCATACCCGGGCTTGGGCGTTTTCAAAAGCACCGACGGTGGTAAAAGTTTCGAGTCCAAAGGTTTGCTGGGCGCGGATCGAATTGCGCGTGTTTTGATTGACCCGAGCGATTCCAAGCGCGTGCTGGTTGCGGTGCAGGGTGCGCTGTACACCGAAGGCGGCATGCGTGGCGTTTACTTGACTGAAGACGGTGGCGCTAGTTGGAAACAGACGCTGAAAACTGCGAACGGTTGGACCGGTGCGACCGAGCTGGTGCGGCATCCGACGGATGCGAAAATCGTCTACGCCGCGACCTGGGATAAGGCGCGCAGCTCCTGGAATTTTCGCGAATCGGGCAGCGGTTCGGCGGTGTACAAAAGTATCGACGGCGGTTTGAGTTTTGAAAAAATGAGCGCATTCCCGAGCGGCGCAGGTGTGGGCCGCATCGGTTTGGCGGTAAGCAAAGCCCAGCCCGATTGGCTGTATGCCAGCATCGACCAACATGCGCCAATGCCCGAAGCACAGAGGATTTTGGGTGATCAACCACTATCACCCGCGCGTTTGAAAAACATGAGCAAAGCCGAATTTTTGGCGCAAGACCCTGAGCAAATTGAGCAATTTCTGCAAGGTAGTGACTTTCCTACCGATTTAGACGCAGCCAAGCTGATCGAGCAGATGAAAACCGATGCCATCACCATGGACCAGCTGCGCGCGAAACTACTGGACGGTGACGCGTCGTTGTTTAACTCAGACATCACCGGGCTTGAGCTGTATCGCTCGGAAAATGCCGGAGTGGACTGGGTCAAGCGTCATTCCGAGCCTATTCGTGATTTGACCTACACCTACGGCTATTATTTTTCGATGTTGGCGGTAGCGCCGGATAACGCCGAGCAGGTCACGCTGCTAGGAATGCCGCTTGCGATTAGCGAGGACGGCGGCAAGACTTTTTCCGGGCGCTTAAACAACGAAGAAGTGCATGTAGATCACCACGTTTGGAAAATCGACCCGAACTTTCCTAACCGCATTTTGAACGGCAACGATGGCGGCGCGGATATCAGCTATGACGGCGGCGCGCACTGGACGCGGTTTGATCGCCAGGCGGTCGGGCAAAGTTACGCCGTCGCCTTTGACATGAGCGAACCCTACAACGTCTACACCGGTTTGCAGGATAACGGCACGGTGAAAGGATCCAGCCGTGCTAAGCCGGACGACTTAGCCGCATGGACCGTCGTCGGCGGTGGCGACGGCATGCAAGTTCAAGTAGACCCGCGCGACGGCTCAATCTACACCGGCTACCAGTTTGGCAACTACAGCTATTCCGGCGGCTGGGACGTGCGCCCACGCGCACCGATGGCGGAGCCCTTGTATCGCTTCAACTGGCAAACCCCAATTCGCCTGAGCGCGTTCAATTCCGATGTGCTCTACATGGGCGGCAACAAGCTGTTTCGCTCGCTTGATCGTGGCAAAACTTTTGAGGCGATCAGCGGCGATTTGACCCGGGCAAAACAGCGCGGCAACGTTCCGTTTGCCACAATCACGGCCATCGCTGAGTCACCGCAGCAATTTGGCCTACTGTGGGCCGGCACGGACGATGGTCAAGTTTGGGTAACAGATGACAGCGGTGCAGCCTGGCGCGATGTGGGTAAGGGCTTGCCGGATGCCTGGATTGCAGGCATTGAGCCGAGCAAAAGCGCGCGCTTTCGCGCCTATGCCGCGCTGAATAGTTACCGTGATGACGACCAGCGCGCGATGCTGTTTGTCACCGAAGATTTGGGTCGCAGTTGGCGCGATATCAGCCGCGGTTTGCCCGAAGTGCCGGTAAACGTGGTGCGTGAGGATCCGCAAAATGCAAATGTGCTGTATGTCGGCACCGATCGCGGCGTTTACGCGACGCTAGACCGTGGCAAAAGCTGGCAGATTTTGGGCAAAGATTTGCCGAATGTGCCGGTGCATGATTTGCAAATACACCCGCGTGATCGCGAGCTGATCGCCGGCACCCACGGCCGCAGCGTCTGGGTACTGGATGCGCTGCCGGTGCAAGAATTGACCGATGCCGTGCGCGCATCCGCCATTTTTGGCTTCTATATCGACACCATCGAATTTTCGCGCGGCTGGAAATCAAGCGCGTCGCAGTGGTTTGGTCATATCGCCGACAAACCTGCGCAAGTGCTTAATTT
>JANNYO010000218.1:0-3812 GCA_031410115.1 Rhodanobacteraceae bacterium
CTGCGCGATGGGCAAAACGGCATCATTGGCTATTTGCTGATCGGCACAGACAACACCGCGCGCAAACAGATAGAAGCCGAACAAAGCAAGCTCGACCAGCGCCTGCGCGACCAGCAGTTCTACACCCGATCCTTGATTGAATCGAGTATCGACGCGCTGATGACGACGGACCCGGCCGGGATCATTACCGACGTCAATAAGCAAATGGAGGCGCTGACCGGATGCACGCGTGATGAGCTCATCGGCGCACCGTTCAAGAACTATTTTACCGACCCACAGCGCGCCGAGGCGGGCATTAAGCGCGTGCTGGCAGAAAATAAGGTCATTAACTATGAGCTGACCGCACGCACGCGCGTGTGGCCCGACGCCGCGGACGGGCAGGGCGCTGCGATCGCGACTGAAACCGTGGTTTCCTACAACGCCAGCACATTTTATGACCGCGATCGAAAGCTGCAGGGGGTATTTGCCGCCGCCCGCGATATCACTGAACGCAAGCGCTTGGATTTCGTGCTGCAAGAAAATAATGTTGAGCTGAGTACGGCGAAACTGGCCGCAGAAAAAGCCAATTTGGCAAAGTCAGATTTCCTTTCCAGCATGAGCCACGAGCTACGCACGCCGCTAAACGCCATCCTCGGTTTTGCCCAACTGTTGGAAGTCGGTAGCCCCACGCCAACGCTTGGGCAGCAGCGCAGTATCGATCACATTTTGCAGGCCGGCTGGTACTTATTGGAGCTCATCAATGAAATCCTGGATTTAGCCCTGATTGAATCCGGGAAGCTTTCGCTGTCGACCGAGCCCGTCAAACTGGGCGACGTGCTGCGCGAATGTCAAGCCATGATCGAACCGCAGGCGGCAAAACGCGGCATTCGCATGCGCTTCCCGACACTAGTCGATGCGCTATCCACCTACCTTCAGGCGGATCGCACCCGGCTCAAACAAGTGCTGGTTAACCTGCTTTCCAACGCGGTGAAATACAACTGCACCAACGGCGCGGTTACGCTCGAGTTAAAAATGATGTCGGAGCGGCGTTTGCGCATCTGCATCACCGATACGGGGGCCGGATTGAGCCCAGAAAAAATCGCGCAATTATTCCAACCCTTCAATCGATTGGGGCAAGAGGCCAACGCCGAGGAGGGCACGGGCATTGGCCTGGTTGTGAGTAAACGTTTGATCGAACTGATGCATGGCAGCATCGGTGTGGAGAGCACGGTTGGTGCGGGCTGCGCGTTTTGGATTGAACTTGAAACCGCGAACGCGCCCGAGCTTGCGCTCACATTGGGTAGTCTCAACGCCACGCCCTCGAGTACCTCCGCAAATGCAAACACCAGCCTTGCGCAGGTTGCCGCTCGCAAAACGCTGCTATACGTTGAAGACAATCCTGCCAATATGCTGCTGGTCGAAGAAATCATTGCACACCGCAGCAAGCTGGAATTTATCCCAGCGCGCGACGCCGTCAGTGGCATTGAGCTTGCGCGTAGCCGTCAACCGGACGTCATTTTGATGGATATTAATCTGCCTGGCATGAGTGGCATGGAGGCCCTAGCGGTGCTGCGTCATGATGCAAAAACCGCACATATTCCAGTGATTGCGCTGAGCGCCAATGCGATTCCACGTGACATAGAAAAGGGCCTGCAGGCGGGTTTCTATCGCTATTTAACCAAGCCGATCAAAGTGTCGGCGCTGCTAGAGGCGCTGGATTTGGCTTTGAACCTCAGGCCCGACGACTTCAATGACGGTAGCGCGGACGCATGATGAATCAAACTAAGGGGCAGATACGTCCGCTTCCGCCCGTCCCGCTCAGAAATCCGAACATCAGCCCACTTGCCGGCACGCGAGCGCGCGCATCGCAGCTGATTGATGTTGCGGGATTGTTAGCTGCCTACTATGATTTGCGCCCCGACGCCAAAATTGTGGCGCAACAAATTGTGTTTGGCACCTCTGGGCATCGTGGCTGCTCATTGACGCGTAGTTTTAATCAATGGCACGTGTGGGCGATCGTGCAGGCGATTTGTGATTACCGCAAAAGCATCTCGATTGAAGGCCCGTTGTTTTTGGGTTTTGACACGCATGCGCTGTCGCTACCAGCGTTTGAGTCCGCACTAGAAGTGTTAGCCGCAAACGCAGTAGAAGTACGCATCGCGCGCGACCGGGAATACACGCCGACTCCGGCAATTTCGCACGCTATTCTGGCGCACAACACCCCGCTCTATTACGCCGCTCGCGAGGTGCAGAACCGGGCCTTAGGTTTGCTCAGTGATGGCATCGTCATCACGCCATCTCATAACCCACCAGATTACGGCGGCCTGAAGTACAACCCAGCGAACGGCGGCCCAGCCGACACCGCCGCCACCGGTTGGATTCAACTACGGGCGAATCAATTGCTGGCTGGGAACACTGAAAATGTTAGGAAAATATCGTTTTTGCAAGCTAAAACGGCGTCCACCACCCGCACGTTTGATTTCTTAGGCAACTACGTTGCCGATTTGGGCAGCGTCATCGACATGGCCGCGATTCGGCGGGCTGGCGTGAAAATCGGTGTTGACCCCATGGGCGGCGCCGGCGTGCACTATTGGGCGCGCATTGCCGATCAATATAAAATTGATTTAACCGTGATTGATTCGCAAGTAGATCCGCAATTTGGATTTATGAGCCTGGATTGGGACGCAAAAATTCGCATGGATCCCTCGTCAGCGTTCGCCATGCAGCGCTTGATCGCGATGAAAGATCAGTTTGCGATTTGCGCTGCCTGTGATCCTGACCACGACCGCCACGGCATCGTGACGCCGGGCGGTGGATTGATGAGTGCTAACCATTTTTTGAGTGCGGCGATTAACTATCTATTTGGCAACCGGCGAATGTGGGGAAAGCATGCTGGTATTGGCAAAACGATCGTCTGCAGCGTTATGTGGGATCGGATCGCACTCACCTTGGGACGCAGCGTGTTTGAGGTACCCGTGGGCTTTAAGTATTTTGCCGAACCGCTGCTCAATGGCGCTTTGTTTTTTGCGGGCGAGGAAAGTGCCGGTGCAAGCTTTGCCCGCATCGATGGTCGAGCCTGGACGACGGACAAAGATGGCATCGCCGCATCGCTATTGGCGGCCGAGATGACCGCCGTTTGTGGACGCGACCCCAGCGAAAGCTATTCTGCGCTGGCAAACAATTTTGGCGCCACCTACACAGATCGTGTTGAGGCACCTGCAAATGCGGCGCAAAAAGCGCTGCTGGCAGGGCTCACCCCGCAATCCATTCGCAGCGACACGCTGGCCGGCGATGCCATCACTCAGATGCTCGATCGCGCACCCGGAAATGATGCCAAGATTGGCGGCATTAAAGTCTGCAGCAGCGGTGGTTGGTTCGTCGCAAGGCCGTCCGGCACCGAAGATGTCTACAAAATTTATGCCGAAAGCTTCAGCAGTCAAGCGCATTTGAGCGCCATCTTGATCGAGGCACAAGCCATCGTTGATGCAACTCTTGCGGCGCAACATGCCTAACAACACTGACGATGATTGGGCCTCGGCAAGTCATATGCGCACCCTGGTGCTGATGGCAGCTACGGCAATTGGCGTGTATTTAAGCTATCGCATGGCGGCGCCATTTTTACCCGCAATGGCCGGTGCCTTCGCATTAGCCGTGGTGTTTATGCCCCTGCAACGCTGGATAGAACGCAAACTAATGCCGGTAAGTCAGCGTTTTGCCAACAGTCTAGCGGCTGGCGTGGCGGTGCTGGCCATCGCGGCGATTGTGGTGGTGCCAGCGTTCTTCGTGGCGCAAAGACTTGCGCTTCAGGCCCTGGCGGGCGCGGAATTGGTGCA
>JANNYO010000219.1:0-4082 GCA_031410115.1 Rhodanobacteraceae bacterium
TGCATTCGATGCCGGCGTTGTGCCCGGTTCGGTGTATTTTTCCGCGGCAGGCTCCGTGGCGCTGGCCGCTACGCCGCTATAATTTTGCCGTACAAATCTAAGATAATTTATTGAGTGAGCAAAAATGTTCAATGTCAGTGAAATGATGGGGCAACTGCAAAAGACCCAGGCGCAGATGCAAGAACACATTAAAAAGCAAGCCGAGCTTTTGGCGCGCACCGAAGTCATTGGGCAATCCGGTGGCGGACTAGTGAAGGTTTACCTGAACGGCCACTACGCTACGCGTCGGGTGGAAGTGGATCGCAATTTATTGAAAGACGATCCAGAAATGGCGGAAGACCTGATTGCCGCCGCATTCAACGATGCGGCAAATAAAATCAATGAGTTAAAGGAAGCGCAGATGAAAACCATGGCTGGCGGTTTAGATTTGACCAGCATGGGTTTGCCCGCCGGCCTGAAATTGCCGTTTTGAGCCTGATCGCATGTCGGTAATTGCGGAGTTGATTGAGGCGTTAAAGCGCCTGCCGGGCGTGGGTGCAAAAAGTGCGCAGCGAATGGCGTTTCATTTGCTTGAGCGTGATCGTGAAGGCGCCGTGCGTTTGGCCAAAGCGTTGGCGGTGGCGGCCGAGCGCGTCGGGCACTGCCGAAGTTGTCGCACGTTGACAGAAGAGCTTGAGTGCGCGATTTGTAGCAATCCACAGCGTGCCAATGGCGCGCTGTGCGTGGTGGAAACGCCGGCAGATTTGCAAGCACTGGAGGCGGCAACCGGTTTTCGCGGGCAGTATTTTGTGCTGCACGGCCGATTGTCACCGCTCGATGGCATGGGGCCGAAGCAATTGGGGTTTGAGCAGCTCATGCGCGTACTGCGCGCAGGCACGATTACCGAGCTGATTATTGCCACCAATCCAACCGTTGAAGGTGAGGCGACTGCGCACTTTTTGACCGAATTGGCGAAAGATGCCAAGGTTTCTGCCAGTCGAATCGCACACGGCGTGCCGGTCGGCGGAGAGCTAGAATACATCGATAAAACCACGCTTGCGCACGCCTTTGGTGGGCGTGTAGGGTTATGAAACATCGCGCAAATATAGCGCTGACACACGCGCAACCGCTTTGGCTTGCCGCACACTTGCTACCGTTATTTTAAGGATCGCCCAGATGTCGAGCATCGTGCAGGACGCACCAAATGCCCTGGTGCAAGCGCTGGCAGAATATGCGGGCTACCATCGGGAAAAGCGCAATATTTTGACGCATTTTTTTGGCATACCGCTGATCGTGTTCGGCGTGCAGGTGTTGCTGGCACACGCAGGATTTGTCGTAGCTGGAATGTATGTTTCCGCGCTTTGGTTCGTGACTGCGCTTGCGTGCCTATATTACCTGCGGCTAGAACTGGCTATGGGCGCGGTGATGGCAGTTTGGCTGCTGCCGATGGGGTATTTGGCGCAAATGCTGAGCAACGCGGTTCAGACGGCCGGGCATTCGGGGGTGGTTTGGGGCGTGGGTTTATTCGTGATGGGCTGGATATTGCAATTTATCGGGCATTATTTTGAAGGTAAAAAGCCCGCATTTGTCGATGATTTAATTGGTCTTGCGATCGGCCCGCTTTTTGTCGCGGCGGAGCTGCTTTTTTTGTGCGGGCTGCGGCGCGAATTGGAAGCGAAAGTGGTTGCAATTGCGGGCCCGACGCACGTTAGGGTATTCTGACCATGAATGCCGGCATTTGTGCCCGTTCGCGCGGAAAATAGGTAAAAATCGGATGGTTGGCGCGGTTATGAACGTAATTAGACTTCATTTTAAATTTTTTAGGGGATCAAATGCAGTTGCCACCGGAACTACCCACGTATAACCCGTACGCCGCACCCGTCGCGCGGTTAGCCGACGCGCCGACGCAAATCCTGCATTTGGCGTCGAGGGGCAGTCGATTCGGTGCGTGGCTGTTGGATGTTTTTTCGGTATCGATCTTGGCGATTGCAGCGGCCATTTTCATGCCGTTGTTTTCGCGCGGGAACGCCAGTGAAATGCCGCAGGGTTTTGTCGCGATGATGGTGCTGGGTGGGCTGGGTCTATTGGTTTTGAATGTCGTTTTGCTGCATAAAAATGGACAAACCATCGGCAAACGCTTGGTTGGAATAAAAGTGATTCAAATCGACGGTAGCCGCTGTGAACTTTGGCGATTCTTCTTTCTGCGCGTGCTGCCAACGTCGCTGATCAACATGATCTTCAGCGTGATTGGGCTGATTTTGGACAGCGTGTTTATTTTTGGTCAAGATCAACGCTGCCTACACGATTTAATCGCCAACACGATCGTGATTCAGGTATAGCGTTTTTGTGCGGACTTTGATTGATACCGTTTCAGCGGTTGAAACCCCGGAGGGCATTGCGTTGGGCCTGCGCGCCGCGGGCGTGATGCCGCGTGCGTTAGCGTGGCTCATTGACGGCGCGATTCGGATCGGTATTTTGATGGCTTGTGCAACGGTACTTGGGGTGCTGGGTGAGGCCGGGCAGGGCGTTTATCTAATCATACTGTTCATTATTTTTTGGTTTTATCCGGTGCTGTTTGAAGTGTTGAACAACGGCCGCACGCCGGGAAAAGCGGCGCTGAAACTGCGGGTCGTGCGCGCGAACGGCACGCCGATTGGCTGGTTGAGCTCGTTTCAGCGCAACCTTTTGCGTACCGTGGATATGCTGCCATTCTTCTACGGCTTTGGTTTGATCGCTTGTTTGGTTGACAAAAATAGCCGTCGGATCGGGGACTGGATCGCCGATACGCTGGTGGTTTATGTCGATGTGATTCAGCCGACGCGCACGATTGCGCCGTGCACTAACGTCGCGTTGCCGAGGGCTTTGACTGCGCTTGAACAAACCGCGTTGGTCAGTTTTGCCGAGCGCGCACCAACATTAACCGTGGAGCGGCAAATTGAAATTGCCGATCAACTGTCCGCCCTGACTGGCATCCACGGGGCGGGCGGTGTGCAGCAGGTTTTGGGTATGGCCGGTACCGTGCTTGGGCGCGCAACGTTATGAAACAAGACGCTTTCGAGCAGGTGTATCAAAATTCCTGGGCACATTTTAGCTATTGGTTGGCGCAGCGGGCGAACCCCAAGCGCGCTGAGCTGCGGATCGATGCGCCGGGCGGCTTGCCAGATCAGCATTTTCCGGCGGCATATCGGCGTATTTGCCAGCAGTTGGCAATCGCCAAGCGGCGCGGTTATTCACCAGCCCTGGTCGCGAAATTGCAGGAATTTGCCGATCACGGGCACGCGGTTTTGTACCGTGCGCCAAAAGCGCGGGTGGCAAAACTACTGCATTTTTTTGCCGCAGAATTTCCGCAGCTGGTGCGCGATCAGTGGCGCTTTATGACGTTATCTGGCGCGCTATTTTTTTTGCCACTGATTGCGATGGTGGTGCTGCTGCAATACCGCCCGGAGCTGGCGTTTTCACTGTTCGATGGTCAGCAGCTGGCTGAGTACGAAGCAATGTATAACCCTGGCAATGTCGCTGAGCGGATCGCACGGGAAGATCAGACCGACGTGATGATGTTTGGGCACTATATTTTCAATAACGTCAGCATTGGTTTTCGCGCGTTTGCCAGTGGCCTGCTGGCAGGGATTGGCGCGATTTTCGTGCTGCTGGCGAACGGTTTTGTCATTGGCGGCGTGGCCGGGCATTTGACTGCAATTGGCTACGGCGGGCCGTTTTGGAGTTTCGTAGTCGGACATTCAGCGCCGGAATTATTGGGCATTGTGATCGCTGGCGGCGCGGGTTTGCAGCTGGGCTGGGCCTTGGTGGCGCCAGGGCGTTTGTCGCGCCAGCGGGCGTTGATTGAGGCGGCGCAAATTGGTGTGCGTTTGGTCGCGGGCGTGTTTGCCATGTTGCTATTTGCCGCTTTCGTCGAGGCATTTTGGTCATCGATTGCGGCAGTGCCAGTGGCGGTGAAGTACAGCGTCGGCGGGCTCATTTGGGCGCTGTTTGCGCTCTGGTTTTGGCGCGGTGGGCGCGGTGAGACTCTTTTTTCCGTGTCGCCTTCCGGCGAGACTCTTTTTTCCGTGTCGCCTTCCGGCGAGACTCATTTTTCCGTGTCGCCT
>JANNYO010000220.1:0-9487 GCA_031410115.1 Rhodanobacteraceae bacterium
CGTTCGCCGCCGCAGCCGCAAAGGTTAATGGAGTAACTAAATTATGGCGCGTTCGCTAAAAAAAGGTCCGTTCATCGATGATCATCTTCAGAAGAAGGTGGCCGCTGCGGCAGCAAGTAATAGTAAAAAGCCAATTAAAACCTGGTCACGTCGTTCGATGATCAGCCCCGATATGGTTGGGTTGACCTTCGCAATCCACAATGGCCGGGCGCATGTGCCTGTCGCCATCAACGAAAACATGGTCGGACACAAGCTTGGTGAATTTGCGCTCACGCGTACCTTCAAGAGCCACTCTGGTGATAAAAAAGCGACGGGGGGCAAATAATCATGGAAGCGAAAGCAATTTTACGCATGGTGCGCCTCTCACCTCAAAAAGGACGCTTGGTCGCTGATCAAGTCCGTGGTCTTAATGTCGGTAGTGCCGCAAACCTGCTGCAATTCAGCAATAAACGTGGTGCTGCAATTATCCGCAAGGTGTTGTTATCAGCGGTCTCAAATGCTGAAAATAACCTGGGCGCAGACATCGATACCTTATCGGTTACGCAGATTTTTATCGACGAAGGTCCGCGTTTGAAGCGTATGCAGCCACGTGCCAAAGGGCGCGGAGCAGGCATTGTCAAGCGTACTAGTCACGTAACCGTCGTCGTTGGCGACAAGCGATAAGGAAGGGAAGCTATGGGTCACAAGGTTCATCCAATAGGTATCCGTCTCGGCATCTCACGTGACTGGAATTCCAAGTGGTACGCCACTAAAAAAGATTTTGCGACGTATTTAATCGCTGATATCAAAACCCGAGACATGTTGCGCGCGAAATTGTTACAGGCTGGTATCAGCCGGATTCAAATCGAGCGCCCTGCGAAAACCGCCCGAATCACGATTCACACCGCCCGTCCAGGCGTAGTGATCGGTAAAAAAGGCGAAGACATCGAGAAGCTGCGGAAGGAAGTTTCAGACATGATGGGTGTGCCCACGCACATCAATGTGGTCGAGATTCGCAAGCCTGAAACCGATGCGCAGCTAGTTGCTGAAAGTATTGCGCAGCAGCTTGAGCGTCGCATCATGTTTCGGCGCGCAATGAAACGTGCGGTACAAAATGCCATGCGCTTAGGTGCGCTTGGGATTAAGGTTAATGTCGCTGGTCGCTTGAACGGCGCTGAAATTGCGCGTACTGAATGGTATCGCGAAGGCCGCGTACCGCTGCACACACTACGTGCGGACATTGATTACGGATTTGCTGAAGCTAAAACCACGTACGGCATCATTGGTGTTAAGACATGGATTTACAAAGGCGAAGTGTTTGACCTTCATGCGCCACAGGCCGACGCGAAAGCTGAGCCGCGCATGTCTTCGAAAGAAGGACGCTAAATTATGTTGCAACCTAGTCGAACAAAGTATCGTAAACAGCACAAGGGCCGTAATCGTGGCTTGGCGTGGTGTGGGAATGAGGTCAGTTTCGGTGAATTTGGCCTGAAGGCAGTTGAGAGCGGTCGACTCACCGCGCGTCAAATTGAAGCCGCGCGCCGTACAATCACGCGCTACGTCAAGCGTGGTGGAAAGCAATGGATTCGGGTCTTTCCCGACAAGCCCATCACCAAAAAACCAATCGAAGTACGAATGGGTAACGGCAAAGGTAGCGTTGAGTATTGGGTGCAAGAAATCCACCCTGGGCGCGTGCTGTTTGAGGTGGAAGGGATTAGTGAGGCAATTGCTCGTGAGGCTTTCTCGCTTGCTGCTGCTAAGTTGAGTGTCAAAACGACGTTCGTAACGCGCGCGGTGGTCTAATGGAAATTAAGGATCTGCGGCAGAAATCTGCCGCTCAGTTGAAGGATCAACTGATTGATTTGCGGCAAGAGCAATTCAATCTTCGTATGCAGCGCTCGCAAGGGCAGCTTACTCAATCGCATCAGTTCCGTATCGCGCGCCGCGATGTCGCTCGAATCAAGATGGTGCTGGGCGAAGCGTCAAAAAAGGTAAGTAAGTCATGAGTGATGCTGAGAAGGTGCAGCACAGCCTGGAAGGGCGTGTTGTAAGCGATAAAATGAACAAAACGATCACCGTTCTAATTGAGCGGAAGGTCAAACATTCCCTCTACGGAAAGTACGTAAAGCGTTCCACCAAGCTTCACGTGCATGACGAGAGTGAGACCGCCGGTATCGGCGATACCGTGCGAATTGTACCCTGCCGACCGCTTGCCAAAACGAAGGCTTGGGCGTTGGCAGAAGTGCTGAGCAAAGCTGCGCAGTAACCAGGAGAGTTTCCATGATTCAAATGCAAACCACTCTCGCTGCTGCGGATAACAGCGGGGCTCGTGAACTGATGTGTATTAAGGTGCTTGGCGGGTCCAAGCGTCGTTATGCACATATCGGCGACGTCATCAAAGTCAGTGTGCGCGATGCAATTCCGCGCGGAAAAGTGAAGAAAGGCGAGGTTTATGACGCCGTCGTAGTGAGAACTGCGTTCGGTGTGCGTCGTCCTGATGGATCGCTTATCCGTTTTGAAGGGAATGCAGCTGTATTGCTCAACAACAAGCTCGAGCCTATTGGTACCCGTATTTTCGGGCCAGTAACGCGTGAGCTTCGCGGAGAGCGATTCATGAAAATCGTGTCGCTGGCACCAGAAGTGCTCTGAGGATCCAATGAATCGATTAAAAAAGGGTGATCGCGTAGTCGTGATCGCCGGTAAAAGCAAAGGCACTCAGGGTAATGTCCTGCGGCTAGACGAAGACAGAGTCTTCGTCGAGAACGTCAACATGGTTAAACGCCATACCAAAGCTAACCCAGGTGCTAATCAGCCTGGCGGCATCATTGAGCGCGAGGCGGGCATTCATGCGTCGAACGTGATGTTGTTCAATCCATCCACCAAGGCGGGCGATCGCGTTGGATTCAAAGTTCTAGGTGACGGCAAGAAAGTGCGCGTTTTCCGAAGTAACGGCGAAATGGTTGACGGCTAAGGAGCGAATCAATGTCACGTTTACAAAATTTTTATCGCGAAAGCGTTGTGCCGGGGCTCACGAAAGAGTTCTCGTACAGTAATCCAATGATGGTGCCTCGTTTGACCAAGATAACCTTGAATATGGGTGTTGGCGAAGCTGTTGGCGACAAGAAAAAGCTCGAAGGTGCAGTTGGCGACATGGCGAAAATTGCCGGCCAAAAGCCAATTACGACACTCGCAAAGAACTCCATTGCAACTTTCAAAATCCGCGAAGGCTGGCCAATTGGATGCAAAGTGACCTTGCGTCGCCATCAAATGTTTGAATTTCTGGATCGGCTTATTAACGTGTCTCTCCCTCGTGTCCGCGACTTTCGTGGGTTATCGGGTCGGGCGTTTGATGGTCGCGGAAACTATAACTTTGGTATTAAAGAGCAAATTATTTTCCCTGAAATCGATTTCGATCAGGTTGATGCACTGCGCGGCATGGATATCGCAGTTACGACCACAGCGAAATCAGATAAAGAAGCGAAGGCGCTGCTCGCTGCTTTCGGTTTTCCTTTCCGCAATTAATCTCAAGAGGACATAAATCATGGCAAAGACAAGCATGGTCAATCGCGAGATTAAGCGCGCGATGTTAGAGACCAAATTTCGCGCCAAGCGTGCGGAATTAAAGAAAGTTATCAGTAGTGCTACGGCGTCCTACGAAGACAAAGAGGCGGCATCGGCAAACTTAAGTAAGTTGCCGCGCGATTCGAGCCCTTGTCGCGGCAGAAACCGTTGTCAGTTGACGGGGCGTTCGCGTGGGGTGTACGCGAAATTTGGCTTGGGCCGTACCAAACTACGTGAAGCAACGATGCGCGGCGACGTGCCCGGTTTGCGTAAAGCTAGCTGGTAAGGAAAGGAAAATCATATGAATCTTACTTGTCCCATATCAGACATGTTGACGCGCATTCGCAACGCGCAAATGGTCAACAAAGTGTCGGTGCAAATCCCGGCTTCACGCTTAAAAATGTCAATTGCGCAAGTGCTCAAGGCCGAGGGTTTTGTCACTGAAGTTGCTGAAGTTTTTTTGAGCGAACATCGCAAAGTTATTGAAGTGACCCTCAAGTATTACCGTGGGAAGCCAGTGATTGAGCGCTTACAGCGCGTCAGTCGTCCTGGACTGCGGGCTTATCGTAATAAAGACGCGCTCCCTCGCGTGCAAAACGGGCTTGGTGCGGCGATTATATCCACCAGCAAAGGCTTGATGACCGACGCAAAAGCCAGAGAATTAGGCTTGGGTGGCGAAGTTATTTGCATCGTTGCTTAAGGATAAAGCTATGTCACGTGTTGCTAAAAAATTAATAACGGTGCCGAAAGGCGTCGAGGTGTCTGTCAAGGGACAGGTCATCACTGTGAAAGGCCCTAAAGGTTCGCTGACACTAGCGAAGCCGAGTCATATTGACCTGATTGCCGACGGAAGCGAAATCAAGATTAATGTTAAAAATGGCGACACCGCGATGGGTGGCACTATTCGCGCGTTAGTTCAAAATTGCATTATTGGGGTCGATAAAGGTTACGAGCGGAAACTGGAATTGGTCGGGGTCGGTTTCCGCGTTGCGATGGCGGGTAAAGATCTGAATTTGACGATCGGGTTCTCTCATCCTGTTGTGTTCAAGGGTTTGGAAGGTATTAGCCTTGAGACGCCAACGCAGACTGAAATTATGATTAAAGGCGCTGATAAACAGCGTGTCGGTGAAGTAGCGGCGACAATCCGCGCGTTTCGTCCACCCGAGCCATACAAAGGTAAGGGCATACGCTATGGTGGTGAGAAAATCACCCTCAAAGAAGTCAAGAAAGCATAAGGCGAGCTAGGAGATTCTTATGGAAAAGAAAATTGCACGAATTCGCCGGGCGAAAGCTACACGTTGCCATATACGTAAACTCGGGGCGACTCGGTTGACTGTACACCGTACGTGTCAGCACCTTTACGCTCAGGTCATTAGCGCCGAAGGAAAAGTATTGGCGACGGCGTCGACAGTCCAAAAGTCTATTGCACAGACGTTGAAAGCGACGAAGAACAAAGACGCCGCCTCTGCGGTAGGTAAAGCTATAGCCGAAAGTGCCAAGGCGGCGGGTGTGTTGGCTGTAGCATTTGATCGCTCCGGCTTTAAGTATCATGGCCGGATTAAGGCTCTTGCTGAAGCCGCTCGCGAAGCTGGTCTTCAATTCTAACGATCGCTCAGGCGCACAAGTCTCCGCGTTGTCGAATGTTGTATGACGTTTAACAGTGCGGACATGGCATACAAGGATAGGTAAATGTCGAATAATGAACGAGAAATTGGCGACGGCATGTTGGAAAAGCTGGTCGCTGTAAATCGCGTAGCGAAAGTTGTGAAAGGTGGTAGGATTTTTAGTTTTACCGCTTTGACGGTGGTCGGTGATGGTCAAGGGCGTGTTGGCTTCGGGTATGGCAAGGCTCGCGAAGTACCTGCGGCGATTGCGAAAGCGATGGAGCGGGCTCGGCGCGCGATGGTACGGGTCAGCCTTCAAAATGGCACCTTATGGTATGCCGTAAAAAGTAATCATGGTGCTGCCAAAGTGTTCATGCAACCTGCAAGTAGCGGTACTGGCGTTATCGCCGGCGGCGCTATGCGTGCTGTTTTTGAGGTGGTTGGTGTTCAAAACGTGTTGGCTAAAGCGTACGGTTCGCGCAACCCAATCAATTTGGTTCGCGCCACGATTCGCGGTTTACAAATGGTTTCGTCGCCACAGGATATTGCGCACAAGCGTGGTAAGTCATTGAAAGAATTAATGGGTGAGGAAGATGGTCAAGCAGCCTGAAGTTTCGACCGTAACGGTCAAATTAGTTCGAAGCGTTAACTCAACGCCTGGTCGTCATCGTCTGTGCGTTAAAGCGCTGGGTCTTGGTAAAATGAACAGTCAGCGTACTTTGAAAGATAGCCCGCAGGTGCGTGGTTTGATCGAAAAGGTGCGTTACTTGGTCGCCGTTGTTTAGTCGCTGGAGAATGTAATGACGATGGAATTAAACACAATTCAGCCTGCTGTCGGCGCGCGAACTAAGAGCTTTCGCGTCGGTCGTGGAATAGGTTCCGGATTAGGTAAGACATGCGGCCGCGGTCACAAGGGTTCTTACGCACGCACGGGCAAAGGCAAGATTAAGCCTGGCTTTGAAGGCGGTCAGATGCCGATGCAGCGCCGACTTCCGAAGGTTGGTTTTCGCTCTAAAATGAAAGCAAGTCGCGGGGAAGTATACCTTTACCAAATTGATCATCTGACAGCTGATGTCATCGATTTGGCGGTTTTACGGACTGCTGGATTGATCAGCTCCGAAGTTACTAAGGTTAAGGTTGTGCTACGAGGTGAGTTAAATCGCGTTGTCACGCTTAAGGGGCTCGTGTTGACGGCCGGTGCCGCGCAGGCGGTTTCCGCAGCCGGCGGAAAGGTGGAGTAAGCATTGGCTGCGAATAATTTAGCATCGCCGTCGCTTGCTTCTATCGGGCGTTTAACCGAGTTGCGTCAGCGTATTTTTTTCCTGATCGGTGCGTTAGTGGTCTTTCGGTTCGGTTCCTTTATTCCATTGCCCGGAGTTGATCCTGCGCAAATGTTGAAAATAATGGAGAATCAAAAGGGTACTATTCTCGATCTTTTTAACATGTTTTCAGGTGGTGCGCTCGGTCGTTTTTCGCTGTTCGCAATTGGGGTTGTACCCTATATCTCTGCTTCCATTGTTGTACAACTGCTAGCGACAGCAGTCCCGTCCTTGCAGGCGCTACGTAAGGAAGGCGAATCTGGTCGGCGTAAGCTCAACCAGTACACACGTTACGGAACCGTTGGGTTAGCGTTCTTTCAATCCTTTGGCGTGGCTATGGCCGCGCAAAACTCGGGTGGCGTGACTAACCCTGGGGCAAGCTTTATTTTCACGACGATTGTTGGCCTAACTGCTGGCACCATGTTCTTAATGTGGTTAGGTGAGCAGATCACCGAACGCGGAATCGGCAACGGTATCTCCATGCTCATATTTGCGGGGATTGTCGCCGGTTTGCCTGCCGCGATCGCTGCAACAATTGAATTGGCGGCGCAGGACCAACTGAATTGGTTGTCGGTGATATTTGTTGGCGTGTTGGCGATCGCTGTGACTGGTTTTGTTGTGTTCATGGAACGCGGGCAGCGGCGAATAACGGTCAACTACGCTGGCCGCAGCGGTGGTCGCCAGGGCTACGTGAATCAGGCTCAGCATTTGCCGTTAAAGTTAAACATGGCTGGCGTTATTCCCGCAATCTTTGCGTCAAGTTTGATTTTGCTTCCTGCTTCTGCGGCACAGTGGTTCAGTAACGTGCCCAGCCTGAGTTGGCTCAATAAAGTTGCGAATGTTTTGTCGCCCGGCGAGCCACTGTATGTTGTTTTAGATGCGATTTTGATTATGGGATTTGCATTCTTTTACACCGCGATGATGTTTAACTCGACAGAAACTGCGGACAACCTTAAGAAGGGTGGCGCTCTAATTCCCGGTATCCGTCCTGGTAAGGCAACCGCTCAGTACATCGACGGTGTGTTGACACGACTTACACTGATCGGCGGCCTTTATTTGGTCGCGGTATGTACCTTGCCAAATTTATTGAACAAGTATTTCAACGTACCGTTTTACCTTGGTGGTACGTCGTTGTTGATCGTGGTTGTTGTTGTAATGGACTTCATGGCGCAGGTGCAAACACATCTCATGTCGCATCAGTACGAAAACGTTCTACGAAAGGCAAATTTTAAAGGCATCGGACGCACTTCCGGCGCACGTTAGACTGGCAACTGAACGTAGCGCTATTCGACTATTTGTCGAGTGGCGTTTCATGTTATTGTTGAGAGCTAACAGCGCCGTCAATATGGAGATTGAACAATGGCACGTATCGCGGGCGTAAATCTTCCCGTCAACAAACACGCGTGGGTCGGTTTGACCAGTATCTACGGAATTGGGCGTACGCGCTCACGTAAAGTTTGCCAATCGGCAAATGTTGATCCAGCAACAAAAGTAAGAGACTTGACGGAAACCCAAGTTGAGAAGATCCGAGCTGAGGTTGTCAAGTTTGTGGTAGAGGGCGACTTGCGTCGGGAAGTTGCGATTAGCGTTAAACGGCTGATCGACTTGGGTTGCTATCGTGGTTTACGGCATCGTCGCGGTCTACCGCTTCGCGGTCAACGTACCAAGACAAACGCCCGTACGCGCAAGGGTCCACGCAAGGCAATTAAGAAGTAGATTTTTGATGGTTCGCTGGTGAGATTCTCTGCCAGCGTTATCCAAACGCTGCTGCTTCGATAATAATAATAAATTCAGTCTAAAGAAGCAGCTGAAGAAAGACAGACAATGTACAGACTCAAAGGATTTGAGCAATGAGCAAGCCTGCCGCAGCGAAGGTCAAAAAGAAGATCAAGCGCGTTGTAACTGACGCCGTTTGCCATGTGCAAGCGTCGTTCAATAACACAATAATTACTATGACAGATCGCCAGGGGAATGCGCTTTCATGGGCTACTTCCGGTGGTGCCGGGTTCCGCGGTTCACGCAAAAGCACGCCGTTTGCAGCGCAAGTTGCTGCCGACAAAGCTGGTCGGGCTGCACTTGACTATGGCGTGAAGAACGTCGAGGTTCGCATTAAGGGTCCAGGCCCAGGTCGCGAAAGTGCGGTTCGTTCGCTTAATGCGATTGGTTACAAGGTGATTAACATCATCGACGTGACGCCAATTCCGCACAATGGCTGCCGACCGCCTAAAAAGCGTCGCGTTTAAACCCGGAGACTACAAAAAATGGCACGTTATATAGGCCCAAAGTGCAAACTCGCGCGTCGAGAAGGCACCGATTTATTTTTAAAATCTCCAGCGCGTGCGCTGGATAGCAAGTGCAAGTTGGATCAAAAGCCTGGGCAACACGGCGCTGCGAAGAAAGCCAAAAGTTCGGATTATGCGACTCAGCTGCGGGAAAAGCAGAAGGTCCGCCGTATCTATGGAATGCTTGAGCATCAGTTTCGGCTTTATTATGCGAAAGCTGCGGCACAAAAAGGCGCGACCGGCGAGAACTTGCTGAAACTGCTTGAATGCCGTCTTGACAACGTTGTGTACCGCATGGGTTTTGCAGTTACGCGCGCGCAAGCCCGGCAACTGGTCTCCCACGGAGCCGTTGTGGTCAACGGTAAGCGGGTAGACCTGGCGTCATTTCAAGTGAAAGCGGATGACACGGTTGCGATTGCTGAGAAAGCAAAAGAACAACTGCGTATTAAGGAGGCAACGACATTGGCGCAGCAGATGGATTCTATCCCTAGCTGGTGTGATGTTGATCTTGGCAAACTTTCGGGCACGTTCAAGAGCGCGCCAATTCGCAGTGACCTGTCCAGCGACATCAATGAAAACTTGATTGTCGAGCTTTATTCGAAGTAATCGGAATCATTCATGGCATCCAATTCGCTTTTACGCCCCAGCAACATCTCTGTTGAGAGTGTTTCTGGTACGCGTTCCCGTGTTGTACTCGAACCGTTAGAACGCGGTTTCGGGCATACGCTTGGGAATGCTTTGC
>JANNYO010000221.1:0-4902 GCA_031410115.1 Rhodanobacteraceae bacterium
CCAATAATTTGAGCACGCGCCCGAGCTGGACGGTCGGCTTGCCTTTTTCGACGTCAATCAGAAAGACGTGGCTGGCACCGATCATCGCGGCTAAGTCCGTTTGCCGAATTTTTTGAAGCTTGCGCTGCTGGCGAATTAAGCCGCCAAGTTGCTCAGACGTACGAATCTGGTGTTCCATCAATTTTCCTAAGGTGCAGTTTATTTTTCAGCAGTTCTGCGCGCAATTCGCATGAAAAATAAGCTTTAGCTTAGTAAATGTAAATATAAATTTTAGCTTCGGCGATTCTGCTCGCTGAAAAGGCCCGCATTCCCACGCTTTTACGTGTACTGGATTAAACCCCCACCACGGAGCGCGCGATGCCAAAGTTTATCCGAAGTCTATTTGCGCTAGCCCTATTGCTGCCGACGTTAGCACTCGCAGCGCCCACACCCATGCGGCTGCTGGAAAGCTACCCGAGCACCGATGTGATTAACGTCGGTGCTAATACGATTGGCGCACTCTCTACTGCGGGCGGTGGCGAGGGTACGCTGGTGCTCAGCGGCGTGAGCGGAACCGTCAATAAAGCCTGGCTGTACTGGAAAGGCATTGAATATGTTTTTCCGGAGGGCGGTTTTGTCGGCGGCAACGGCACTTATGACGAGGCGGAAATTCGTTTTGATGGCCAACTCATCATCGGCACACAAGTTGCCGCGAATGGCAACGTGGACTGCCATCCATCCGGCACCAATATTCCTGATAGCGGTGTGCTGTATCGCGCTGACGTGACGCCTTTTGTGCAGGCGCGCGGCAACGGCAGCTATGCATTTTCTGGCTTGTCAGATGGCTTGGAAAGTGTGGCAAACGATAGTGATGCCCACACAGCGAATGGGCTGTCGATGGTGGTCTATTTTGCCGATGGCTTTGCTGCGAATGATCGCCGTGTGGATCATTACGAAGGCCAGCTTAGCAACGTTGAGGGCCAATGGGACTTTCCTTTTCCGCTGGATTACATCGGCGGCACCGTGGATATTATTTTGCATGTCTCCGACGGCCAGCAGATCTTTAATCTCGATGGCTTGACCGAGTTCAGCACGCGCCCGGGCCGCCAGCCCGGCACCGCAGCACTCCTTTCGCTACCTGGCCGCGTATTCCCAGACAACTTGCCCAAGTACGCCGGCTTGAGTGTGCCGTCAATGAATCACAACGGCGGGCGTACGGCCGGGCTGTGGGATATTCGTCGGGTGCCGCTGAGCAGTTTATTTACGCGCGCCACACGCTACAGCACCAAAGTCAGCCAGCACTTCGAACACGACTGCGTCAGCCTGCAAGTGGCGCAAGTGCTCAGTGCGCCGTCACCAGAAGCCGCGATGCTGACGCCCGTGGAGCATGATTTCGGCGACATTGTTCGGCAAACCCAAAGCCCCGCGCAAACCTTCACTTTCACCAATCGTTGGCCGTACGCGCTGGCCATACAGAACCCGCCGCTGTTGTCCTCGAATGCGGATACGTCTAATTCCGGTTGGTATCGAGTGGTTTCGCAAAACTGCAGCGGCCAAACGCTGCTGCCGGGCGCTAGCTGCAGCTTTGATCTTGCGTGCCGCCCGCCAACTGGAACCAGTGCGGGATCACTGCCTAGTGCGCATGTTCGACTGGCTTGGACGCAAGTGCAGCCCAGTGCTGGCGTCGCTGGCGAGGTGTATTCGGTGTTGCGCTGCTCTGGCGTTCCGACGGGCGTATTTTCGCGGCTAGAATTTGCGCCGCGCGCCTGCTTTTTGACTGACACCGCAATCAATTCAACCGCCGAACTGCCCGCGCTGCAGTTGCGCAATACCGGCGGCTTGGCATTAACTATCACCGCCGCCAACATCAACAACGCAAACGGCGGCAGCGCACTTTCCATGCTGAGCAGCACCTGCGCTATCGGGCGAGTTTTAGCACCGAATGAAAGCTGCGAGATCCGCGCGCTGTTTACTGCCCCGAACGCCGCCACCATCAGCAGCGGTTCGGCCAGTGTGAATTACAGCGCCGCCGATATTGGCGGTAGCGGATTCGTTTTTATGCAATTAGAAGCGCCCAGCGTTGCCGCCGTGCCCAGCACGGGCGAAGTGCAGTTCAAGAACGGCTTTGAGTTTGGCGTAGCGCAATGTTTGGAATAAAGGGTACGGCGTACTTGCGGTTTAAGAAGTTAATGCCATCGGAGCATCACTATGTCGCACCTGAAACTAAAGTTGAAAAACTTCAATCCATATTGGCTTGAATATTTGTTTTTAGCCAGCGTTGCGTTTTTGAGCGTCACTGGCTTTTGGAATATCTATGTTGGCGTGAACGCCACGCCAAATTTCTTGCACCATCTTCATGTGATCACTAACGTTATTTGGCTACTTTTGTTGCTGTGTCAACTCAGCTTAATAGGATCAAAAAAATATGAATTGCATAAAAAAATAGGCCTAAGCGTATTGTTCTTTGCGCCTCTTTTATTTGCGACGACGGCACTACTCTCAGTTCAATCGGCGCACAAAGGTTTAATTTCAGGGCGCGGCGATTTTTTAATCGTGCAAAACGTGATGGTTACCTTGGAATTGGGTTTAACGATAGTGTTGGCTTTTGCGTTCAGAAAACGTAGGAAATTGCACGGCGCATTTCTTTTGAGCACTGCGATGCTGTTTATGGGCATTGCGCTATTTTTCACGCTGATAAGCTTTGTGCCTGCGTTCAAAATTGCAGGCCCAGAAACGTTCTACAGATTCAAAATGGCAGCGATCACAGGACAAGCCATTTGTGTCTGTGTAGGTTTAGTTTTTTTAATAAAAGACTTCCGCAACGGCTGGCCCTATCTGCTGGCGGCTGGATACTTTGTATTAAATGAGTTAATCCGAGCATTACTCACGGCGTACAGCTTGATCGACCCAATGACTGAATGGATTGGGTCGATGACACCGAGCTTTGCGTTTATTGGCAGCTTCTTAGCTTTGCTTGGGCTGCTTACAGCTACGGGAATACACAAATCTCGCCGATTGGTGACACGGCAAACAAGTTGAGGGTCGTGGGGGCCAGAGCCGGCCAGAGCCCCGCGAAACCAAATCTCGACGGCTGATTGCGTTACCATTGTGCTTCCTTATTGCTTCCTTTGGCGCATATGGTCACCTTAGTCATTAAAAACGTACCGCAACCGCTGCACTTCAAACTTAAAGAACGTGCGAAACGAAATCATCGTTCGTTAACCAAAGAAACGATTGCACTGATCGAACGCGCGGTGGAATTGCCGGCGAGTGACGCTTTGAACGCAAACGACCCGCTTGCGGCGATCTTTGCCGCCGGTGATCTCATGGCGCAAAAAGGCGTCGATTTTCAAGAATGGGCGGCTAGCAGCCGTGATGTCTGGCGCTAGTCATGCCAGCACTTCATTTGGATACCAATATTTTAATTGGTGCTGGCGATCCACAGAACACGCTGCGCATCAAGCTGCTATGACGCTGCCGTAAAGTCGTCAACGCGCCAATAGCTTGCTCAGTTCTAGAACGCGTCGATCCTGCGCGCCATAGGCTTCCAGTAAGTTGGTATACGCGGCGCGCCAATCTTTGACGGCGGCTGGTCGTTGGCCAGATCGATCAAGCAGCTTGCCGCGCAGCAGCAGCGCTTCACCGAGGCTGCTATCACTTGAATCGGTCTGGCGCATAATCTTGATGGCCTGATCCAAGAGCGTTATCGCCTCGGCGTCCGCGCGGTTTTGCGCGTACAGCGTTTCGGCGATTTGCCACGCGCTCACCGCGACGTCGATGGTGTCGCTGCCGTTGTTTGCGATGTCTAAAGCAAGCGCCTGGCGGTATTGCGCTTCTGCCTCGGGCCACTGTTTCGCTACAAATAGCACTTCAGCCCAGGCTGCATGTGCATGTGTCTGGTCAAACGAGCCGGGTTCGGCGATGGCCTTCAGCGCCTCGTGTGCGGCGCGCCCCTCTTGCAACGCCAGCGCTGTTTGCCCGGCCGCCGCCCTGGCTTGGGCCAAGCGCAGCGCAGCGCTGTAGCTAAACGTATTATCCGGCCCCATCGCCGCTTGATAGTGAGCTAGTGCGCTTTTGTAAAACTCGACCGCGCTCGCAAACTGTTGCAGCTCCATCGCCAGTGCGCCGCGATAAATCCCGATCGCACCCAACTCGGCCTGCATATTTTGCTTAGCAAAAATTTGCTCGGCGCGCTGCCAAGCTTGCTCGGCGGCTGGATAGCGCCGCATCCGCCGCAGCAGATCCCCCTGATGCAGCAGGATGCGCCCGATCAGCGGATGGCCTGCGTCCAGCGCTTCGTTCGCTGTGGCCAGCGCGCTGTCGAATTGCGTTACGGCTTGCGCGTATTGCTGCTGATCTTTCAGCGTTCGCGCCAGCGCCAAACGTGGATACACCAGCGCTGCATGATCACCCAGTTCAGCACCTTTGTAAGCGTCGATCACTTGACGATAGCTCTGCTCGGCTTCTTTCAAGCGATCAAGCTGGCTGAATACTCCGCCAATGTCGTACAACGCCTGCAATGTTTGCGGATGTTTCGCGCCGTGCTCGCGCTGATAAACCTTATAGATATGTTGCGCCAGCGGTAGTGCCTTAACGAGCTGTCCGTCGAGTAGCAGCAGTCGCAACTGTTGGCGTTGCGCATTCGCCATCGCCATGCTGTCATCGCCGGTTAATTGGCGCAGTGTGACCAGTGAAGACTCGATCGCCTCGGTCGCTTTCGCCGTTTCGCCTTGCGTGAGCCACGCTGACCCGAGTGCGTTCAGCGTCGTCGCATAGCCGACCGAGTTTTTGCCGTGCGCCTGCTCGTGCAGAGCGAGCGCAGCCTCCAGATTGGGCACGCTTTGCTTGACGTCGCCGAGGCCAAGTTGCAGCTCTGCCAGTTCCCCAACGATGTCTGCTTGAGTAGCGGTGTCATCAGCGAAC
>JANNYO010000222.1:0-5091 GCA_031410115.1 Rhodanobacteraceae bacterium
GCCTGCAAAATATCGCTCGGCGTGCCCTGCGCCACGATCTGCCCGCCGTGCACGCCAGCCCCTGGGCCAATATCCAGCACGTAATCGGCGGCGCGAATCGCGTCTTCATCGTGCTCGACCACAATCACGGTATTACCTAAATCCCGCAGCCGAATTAAAGACCTCAGCAAACGATCATTGTCACGCTGATGTAGGCCAATCGAGGGTTCGTCCAAAACATACATCACGCCCACCAAGCCCGCACCGATCTGACTTGCCAAGCGAATTCGCTGCGATTCGCCACCTGATAGCGTGCCAGCGGTGCGCTCCAGCATCAAATAATCCAGGCCGACATCAACCAAAAAGCGCAAGCGCGCGCGGATTTCCTTCAAAATTTTCGCGGCGATCTCGCCCTTCCAGCCGGGCAGCGTCAATGCATCGAAAAACGCCAGGCAGTCGCTGATCGAAATCGCACTGATTTCGGCCAAATGCTTGTCGCCGACATAGACATTGCGCGCCTGCCTATTGAGGCGCGCGCCACCGCAGGCAGGGCACGGGCGTTCGCTGATAAAGCGCTGCAAATCATCGCGAATCAGATTGGATTCGGTATCTTTATAGCGGCGCTCAAAATTGTGCACGATGCCTTCGAATTTCATTTTGCGCCGGGTGATCGCGCCGGTATTTTCGCTGACGTAATCGACCTCAATTTCGTCCTTGCCGGTGCCGTGCAAAACCGCCTGCCGCTGGCTTTCGGTTAACGCGTTAAACGGCGTGTCGACGCTGAAACTCAGGTGCTTCGCCAGCGCCCGGATCAGGGCAAAATAATACGCGTTGCGCTTGTCCCAGCCGCGAATCGCGCCGCCGGCAAGGCTAGAACCCGGTGCAGTCACGATCCGCGCAGCATCGAAAAATTGCGTTACGCCCAAGCCATCGCAGCTCGGGCATGCGCCCATGGGTGAGTTAAATGAGAACAATCGCGGCTCCATTTCGGTCAGCGAGTAGTCGCAAACCGGGCAGGAAAATTTGCTGGAAAACAGCGTTTCCGGCGCCGCCGCGTCATCCATATCGACCAGCTTCACCAGTCCATCGCCGAGCTTCAACGCGGTCTCAAAACTCTCTGCCAGTCGCTGTTTTAAATCAGCTTTTGGCTTGAAGCGATCAATCACCGCCTCAATCGTGTGCTTGCTGCGCAGCGCTAATTTCGGCGTCGCTTCCAAGTCAATCACCACGCCATTGACCCGTGCCCGCACATAGCCCGAGGCGCGCAGTTGTTCGAACACCTGCGCGTGCTCACCTTTGCGCTCTTTCACCACCGGTGCCAGCATCATGAAGCGCTTATCCGAATTCAATGCCAGCGCGTGATCCACCATTTGTTGCACCGTTTGCGAGGCCAACGCAACCCCGTGATCTGGGCAGCGCGGTGTACCAACTCGAGCGAATAGCAGGCGCAGATAGTCGTAAATTTCGGTGATCGTGCCAACCGTGGAGCGCGGGTTGTGCGAGGTGGATTTTTGCTCGATTGATATCGCCGGGCTCAAGCCCTCAATCGAGTCGACATCCGGCTTTTCCATCATCGACAGGAACTGGCGCGCATACGCCGACAGCGATTCAACATAGCGACGCTGACCTTCGGCGTAAATCGTATCGAACGCGAGCGAGCTTTTGCCGGATCCGGAAAGCCCGGTAATCACAATCAGCTTGTCACGCGGCAGGGTAACGTCGATATTTTTTAAATTGTGGGTACGCGCGCCGCGGATGGTGATCGACTCTAAAGCCATGAGGTATCGAGAACGAAAGGAAAACGGCGCGGATTGTGGCTTAAAGTTTGTGAAGATGCATGGTGGTAGTTGGTATCACCTCAATCACAAGCCTGCAAAACCTCCTGAACCGCCTCATACCGGTCATCCGGGTCGGGCAGGAAGGCTGGATCTGGCGTGCGCATGTGGTCAGAACACACCTGGATTGCGCCTAGTTGGATACTCGCCAAAACATTGATCGCGTCCGCATCGCCAAAATCTGCGGCGATCTTGAGTAGGCGCGTCGCGCGCCCCATATCTTGTTTGAAGCCAGGTTCGCCAATGATGGTGCGACAAGGTTACCCGCCGCCGCATAAACTTGCTGGTGCTGGTCGGATGTGTCCAGTCAACCTCAAAAAAATTTGCAGCTTGAAACTTCTTCCGCATCTAGCCTGTCTAGGCTGAGCGCAGACAAATTTGTCGCCAGCTGTCGATCTAAACCCCTTATCAAATTGGAAACCTTATGAAAAACAAAGCATTCGTTGGACTTTTTGCAATCGCAGCATTGATCGGTCAAAACCTATACGCTGGCGATATGGCGACAATGGGCGCGGAAAGCGCAACGCAGGCGCAGGCAGACTTCATGCTGTTGAATGCGGTTGATGTGAAGGCCGGTATTGACGCGAAAAAGCCGCAGTATTTTTTTGACGCCAACGGCGAAGCCTCTTTTGCTAAAAACCACTTACCCGGTGCGGTTTGGGTGCAGTACGACAAGCTTGATGCAGCGCTTTTGCCCAACGACAAAAAAGCTGCGCTCGTATTTTATTGCGCGAATGAGCACTGCCCAGCCTCGCATGAAGCGGCCAAGCAAGCCTTAGCGATGGGTTACAGCAGTGTCAGCGTGATGCCACAGGGCATCCAAGGTTGGGTGAAGGCGGGCTATCCGGTGCAAACGAAGCAAATGTAGTTACGCGACAAGCTTAAGTACTATTGAAACAGCCGACGCGTCGTCGGCTTTTTCTTGGCAGCGTATGACCGACGTTAGAGCGAGCGAAACACAAATAATGACTGCAGAAACAACCGTTCAAGCGCCGAATGCGTCGCGCAATTTTGGTATAGATGTGATGCGTGGCATGGCGATTTTGCTGGTGCTGATTCACCACTTGGCGCTGCCATTTCGCCTACCGTTAGCGCCCAGCGGCTTAGGCGAGATCTTCAGTCGGCGCTGGACCAACGCGCTGAGCTTCAACGGTTACGAGGCGGTGTTTGTATTTTTTGTGCTGTCCGGATTTTTAATTGCGCGCCGGGCGATGACGCAATTTGGCAGCTTGCAAGCAATCAACTGGCGCATGTTTTACCGCCAGCGCGCGAGTCGAATTATGCCGCTGTTACTGTGTTTGCTTGGCGTGCTGTGCGTTCTGCACGCGCTGGACGTGCCTGGATTTGTCGTGCACGAACATGGACAAACACTGGGGCGGGCGCTGTTTTCGGCGCTAACGCTGCATTTGAATTGGTATGAAGGGCAAACCAGCTGGCTACCAGCATCTTGGGATGTGCTGTGGTCTTTATCGATTGAAGAAGTGTTCTATTTGGCCTTTCCGTTGCTGTGTTTGGCGCTGCCGCGCAGGCTGCTGATACTGGGTTTGGCGGCACTGGCGCTAAGCTTACCGATGACCCGTGCGGCGCTGGCAGGTAATGAAATTTGGCAGGAAAAAGCCTATCTACCGGGCATGTCAGCGATTGCCTTTGGCGTGCTGAGTGCGATTGCTACTGATTATTTTAATCCCTCACGACGCGTCGCGATCAGCATGCTGTGCGCGGGCATCGTTGGCCTGTTCGCTGTGTTTGTCTGCGGCTCGGAAATTTGGGCGGTGCTGAAAAATGGCTATATGTTGGTGCTGTGCGGCGCGGCGAGTTTGTCTGTCATCGCTTGCCACGAATTAAGTTTCCCACCGGTGCGCGGACTGCGCTGGCTGAGCCATATGGGGCGACTTAGTTACGAGCTGTATCTCAGCCACATGTTTGTCGTGTTACCGGTGACAGCGATGTTTTTGCACTATTCTGCGGGCGAGCGATTTTGGAATTTTGCCGCTTACCCGCCAACTGTATTGGCGTGCGTGTTGCTGGCAAAGTTATGTGAGCGTTGGATTACGCGGCCCGCAGCGCGCTGGATAGCACCGCAGCCATCACGGGCGGCGCTCAGTGCCACCAGCGCGGATCAGCACGGCGATCCGGCGGTGCCAATTAGCCAGGCCAACCCGCTACTTTCCCCGCCGCCAATTCAGCGAACAGCCGCTTCACTGGCGTCAACCGATTAACCCCACGCAGGCCGAGATTGCGCAACAGTTTGAGCGAGCCGCTGCTGGGCAAGAACAGTTTTTGCAGTGCTTCGATCCCATAAGCGGTGATGGCGTTTTCGCTTTTGCGCTCGCGTTCGAATTTGCGCATTGCCAGGGCCTGGGTCTGGGCCAGCGCAATCATCGGCGGTTGTGTCGCCACTGGCAGATCGCCTGAGTTGTTTACGTTGCGAACCAAGCACGCCAGATCACGCAGGCCCATGTTGAGCCCCTGGCCGGCAAGCGGATGCACGCTGTGGCCGCTATCGCCGAGCAAAATCAAACGCTCATCAATATAACGCTCGCTAAGCTGGCGCTGCAGCGGTATTTTCCGGCGTTCGCTAACCGCAGTAAAGCGCCCAAAATGCGCGCCGAAATTGCGTTCAAGATCGCCTAAAAATTCAGCCGGTGACAGCGCCATTAGTGCGTCAGCCTTGGCTTGGCGCGCGGAATAAACAAGAGCGTGGCTGCCATCAAACATCGGTAGCAGCGCAACCGTGCCATCCGCAGTAAAGCGTTGCCAGGCGGTGTGTGCGTGCGGCTTTTCCGTGCACACGTGGCTAATAATCGCACTTTGCTGATAATCATAGGTTTGCACCGTGATGCCAGCGGCGGCGCGCAGTTTAGAGCCCGCACCGCTCGCGTCCAGCAGCCAATGCGCGCGCACGGTATCGTCGGTCAGGTGCAAAACCGCCACCGCGTCGTCAATTTGATAGCGCTCAACACGCCCCTGCAGGGACTTCACCGTGCTCCGCGCAAGCAGCGTCCAGAGTTCGCCCTGCAGTACTTGATGCTCAACGATGCGACCCAGTTCCGGCCAACCATAGTCACTGGCGTGAAATTCAAGCGTGTCGTCAATATCCTGATCGAACACGCACATGCGCGGATAGCTGCACACGCGTGCGGTGTTCAACGCGCAGCCCAAGCTGGCTAAAAACGCCAGCATATCCGGTGCCAGGGCATACACCCGCAAATCTAGCGGCGCGTCAATCGCAATTGTTGCCGTCGATACCGTCGGCGCAATCAGCGCCACGCTGTAG
>JANNYO010000223.1:0-3111 GCA_031410115.1 Rhodanobacteraceae bacterium
CCCCAAGCCGTAAAAAAGCGCGGCCAATCCCAGAGAAAATCCAAAAACGCCAAAAAAAGTGGAATACAAGAAATAATTTAGCCAAAAAAGTCCAACAACGACGGGCGCAATGGCGATCACAAGCCCGAAGCCACCGGCCCAAAAACCGTTTGGTGCCAACTTTTGATTCAACCATGTAAGCCAGGCTTCAAACCAAGTAAAGCTGCGAAGACGTGCCAAATCAGGCGCCGCAGCAATCACCAGCAGGACAATCGCAATGATGAGTAGACTCAGCGCCATAATGAACGCTAGCGCACTCTAACTTCAGATTTACGGTCATAGGCGCGCAGCTCATCGCGAATACTGGCGATTCGTTGGCGGCCCAGCAGATTCATTTCATCATCATATATGTCCGCATTGAGCAACCCGGCAATTCGCTGCGCGGCCGGCAACATACGATCCCACGCATCCAGCCCCGCTAAAGCACAGGGCAGTGCCATAAAAAAACTAATTCCCGGCGTGGAAAGTTCAGATATTTTTGACAGATCGAAACGCCCAGGCTGCACCCTATTGACCATACTGAAAATCGGCCCAGCTTCTGGATGTCCGTCGACCAGACGATGGAATAATCCCTGTGCACCATAAACTAAGCTCGCTTTTTCAGCGGCAACAATTAACTCACCACCCGAGATCAAGCCCTCATCACGCGCCATCACATGCAAGCTGACGATTTGGTCGAAACTGCGCTGTACGCGCTCGCCGGGCTGCGGCGCACCGGATTGTGACGCGGCTGAATCATCGCCACGCTCTGACTCAAATGCAGCGCCGTCCAACTCAGCGTCGGGGTCGTTTAAGGTGGCAAATGCATTGCTTGCATTGCCCCCATCGGCAATTTGCCAGGGCATTTTTGGCTCAAGTCGGCCAGAGGCGATTCGTTTTGGCCGACCGAACCAATAAATCGCGGCCAAAATAAGCGCACCCAATATGACTAAAGCAATTCGAATTTGATAAGCATCCATGCGCCGGATTATGCGCAAAGCACACGCCCGTCGCACGTAAGATTTACCTCAATTTATCAAATAGCCAGAAACTTCTAAAAGTGAAGGCGCAATGTTGGCTGTTTTCAGTTCGCTATTCTTGGCGGTATTGAAATTTGCAGGACGACAAAATCATCGCTCGTTGCCAATACCATCGGAGCATATCCCAGCCCCGTGCTGCGTGATCTCAATTCGTCCAAACGCGCACGCTCAGTTACCCAAAGCGCCGGAGCGCGTGCGTTTGCCACCAACACCTGGTTAAGCCGCAGGTCAAAACTTGCATCGCGGGGCTGGTCGGCGGCGACCCGCACGAGATCATTGCCCAGATAGAATTTCAGCCCATACATCGGCGTCGTTTCGAAAAATGCGATGTCGGTTAACGCGACTGATCTCTCACTCACGCGAGACTGGTCTGCCGTGTTGCTCACGCGAGACTGGTCTGTCGTGTCGCTCACGCGAGACTGGTCTGTCGTGTCGCTCACGCGAGACTTATTCACTCCGCCGTTCGCTAAAAACGGTGCAAGCACGGCGGCAAACTCGCGTGCGTCGCGCTTATTTTCTAGGCCAGGCGCAATGCCTTTTAACCACAGCATGCCCAAAACCCATGCCAACAACACAAACGCCATCCAACGGCGAATCACGACAAATTGCATGGCGCGCCCGAATACCAATGTCATTGGCACCAGCAGGGGCAGTACGTAAAGCCAAAGCCGCACTTGCACGACAAACAAAACAATCAGCGGCAGCAAAAACCAGGTTAATAAAAACACGCTCTCTTGATGAATTTGGCGAAACCTTTGCCAGCGCAGGCGAGCAAAATATACCGAGATGGCGCGGCGATATTGCGTGGCTGCAAGCAGCAATGCCAACGCACCCCAAGGCAATAAACCTGAAAGCAAAATCGGGCCGTACACCATAAGCGGCCCGTACCAAGGGCCCTGCGCGAGATCAATCAGCGGGCGATAGCTGCCGCGAATGGCGCTTAACGCCTGATTGCCAGCAACAATTCCCGAGGTTTCACCACGCCCAATCATCCAAACAAACCAAGGCAGCGTCAGCACTAAAAACACCAGCGGGCCATCGAAACCGACCATTGATGTGGGGAATTTCAGCCCGCTAAAGCGCCGAAACGCGGCCAACGCCAACAGCGGCAACAGCGCCGCCGGGCCTTTGGTCATAAACGCCAGCGCAAAACCTAGCCACATCAAACGCCTAAAATTACGGGCTTGCGCAACGTTTTCTGCCTGCCACATTGACACAAACGCCCATACGCTGAATGTTTCAAATAGCGTTAGCAAAGAGTCAGCGCTGATGTAATTAGCCGCCAAAAATGGCACGAAATTCGTCGCGTAAATAACCGGTGGAAGCCACGCACGTTTGGCGCACAGCCGCCGGGCCAAAAAAAACACCAATAGCGTCGTTAGGAAAAAAGACAGCGCCCCAGAGAAGCGCAGCGTCCATTCTTCCGGGCCAAATACCGCGACACTTGCAGCAATTGCCCAATAGGTTAACGGCGGGCGTGAATACTCAATGTGCTCTGGGTGGCGATGCGGCGTTAACCAATCGCCGGACTCAAGCATCTGCAATGCAACGTTGCTGTAACGCCCTTCGTCTGCGCCCCACAGACCCCGGTTGCCTTGAAACAACAGCGCAAGCAGGGCGGTGCCGAGCGCAATCGCAACGAGCTGCGTGCGCCAGTCCCTAAAATCTCGCCAGTTCCAAGCCGAATTCATTGCCGCCGTGCCTAGTGGCTAGACGTTGAATCTAAAGTGCATCACATCGCCTTCTTTGACAATATATTCCTTGCCTTCTAGACGCATTTTGCCCTGATCACGCGAGCCCGCTTCGCCCTTGAATTTTATGTAATCGTCATAGGCGATCACTTCGGCGCGAATAAAACCCCGTTCAAAATCCGTGTGAATCACGCCTGCCGCCTGGGGCGCGGTACAACCCGCGCGAATTTGCCATGCGCGCACTTCTTTTTCGCCAGCAGTAAAATAAGTTTGCATACCCAGCAACGTGTAGCCCGCCCGGATCACGCGATTGAGCCCAGGTTCTTCAAGCCCCATTTCTTTCAAAAACTCAACTTGATCGC
>JANNYO010000224.1:0-9462 GCA_031410115.1 Rhodanobacteraceae bacterium
CCCAGCGCCGATACCGTGCGCGTCAATCAAAGCCTGTCGATCCCGGTGCGTTTGGATGTTGACGCCCAGCCCGGTTCGCCTGAGGTAACCGGCAGCATTACCGTCAGTGATGGTGTGTCGAGCTGCACCATCACCCTACCCACGGTGCTGCAAAGCTGCGACTACCGCGCCGCTAGCCCGGGCGCTAAACAGCTGACTGCGCGCTACTCGGGCGATAGCAACTACCCGCCGCTCACCTCGGCCGCAGTGCGCCTGAATGTCGGTCCAGAGCGCTACCCCGAATTGATCAGTGCCTTGGCGCCCGGCACGCCGACGGCTCCAGCATTTTTAGGCGGTGGCAGCCAGTCGGCCCAGGCGCTCAGCGCGGACGGCCGATTTGTGGTGTACAGCTTTGGCGGGCAAATCAATCTTTTGGATCGCCGCAATGGCCAAACCCGCACCATTAGCCGCGCGCCTGATGGCAGTTTTGGCAATGGCGATAGCGATAGCGCCGCCATCAGCGCGGACGGCCGCTTTGTCGCGTTTGCCAGCAGTGCGAGTAATCTGGTCGCAGGCGATAGCAATGCGCAAACGGATGTTTTTTTGTTCGATCAAAGCAGCCAGACGCTGCGATCTTTGAGCGCTAATGGCAACAATGAAAGTGCTGCGCCATCGATTAGCGATGATGGCCAATTGATCGCGTTTCAATCTTTCGCCAGCAACTTGGTGAGCGGCGATAGCAACGGCAGCACCGATATTTTTCTGTTCGACAGCAGCTTAAATTCCCGCGTGCGCGTCAGCGTTGGCGCGCCGGGTGCCGGCGGGCAGGGCCTGCAGGCCAATGGCTATAACATTGAGCCCAGCATTTCCGGTGATGGCCGCTGGCTCGCGTTTGCCTCCAGCGCGAGCAATTTAGCGCCGCTGCCCGTCGGCCCGTCGGTGGGCTTCATTATTTTGCGAGAGCTTAGCTCTGGCACCAATCAGCTCATCAGCAAAGCGCCGGGCAATGTTGCCGCGAATGATTTTTCCGGTGCGCCGTATTTGAATGCCGACGCTAGTGTGATGACTTTTCAATCGTCTGCAACTAATTTGGTCGCTAACGACACCAACGGCTTGGAAGATATTTTTGCCGTAGAGATGGCTACCGGTGTCATCACGCGGATCAATCTTGGCATCAACGGTGCGCAAGCGAACGGTGCGAGCAGTCAGAGCCGACTGAGCCGCGATGGGCGCTTTGTCGTGTTCGCGTCGCTGGCGAGTAATCTGGTTGACAGCGATACCAATCAGCGCCGGGATGTGTTTTTGCGTGATCGACAAACCGCCAGCACCACCAGGATAAGTCTTAGCAACAGCGGGGCACAGCTGCTCAATGGCGAAAGCAACGCACCAGCGCTCAATGGCGATGCCAGCCAGGTCAACTTTGGCAGTCAGAGCCCTGATGCCAATCCGAACGGGCCCGCCGGCCAGGTTTATCTGCGTGATCGCAGCCAAAGCCGCACCGAGGTGTTGAGCGTCACCCGCAGTATTGTTGGTGCCAATGGGGCAAGCGGGCAGTCCGCGATTACTCCGGATGGCCGCTATATCGTATTTACCTCAAACGCGACCAATTTAGCGCCAGCGCTTAACTCCGCCCCGGTAGAGAATGTTTTCCGGCGCGACAACCTACTGCAAATCACCGTAAACATCACCGGAAATGTGTTCGGTAATTCAAGCAATCCCTCGATCAGTGATGACGGCCGCTTCGTCGCGTTCGATACCACCGCCGCACTTGTTAGCGGCGATCGCAATACCTTCAGAGACGTTTACATCCGCGATTTGCAGCTGGGCACAACGACTTTAGCCAGCGGCGCGAACGGCTTAGCTGGCAATGGAATTAGCGAGCGTGGTGATATCAGCGGCGATGGCAGCGTGGTGGCGTTTGAGTCCACGGCCAATAACTTTGGCCCAGATGATAGCAATGGGCTGGACGACATTTATGCCTACGAGCGCGGCACCGGCGCGATTTACCGGGTGTCAAAGAATCGATTCAACGAAACCGATAGCGACAGCATCAACCCCCGCATTAACTTCGATGGCACGGCGGTAGTTTTTAGCTCCAACAGCAAAAATTTGCCGTTTCCGCCAAACCCGAATTTCATCGCGCAGATTTATCGCGTGCGCGGCTTCGCCAGCGATTTCACTTTTCGCCGTGAGCTGCTCAGCGAGGGCCCGGGGGGCTTTTACGGTGATCGCGGCAGCTTTTTTCCGGTGATTAGCGGCGATGGCAACACCGTCGTGTTTGCCTCTGATGCCACCAATTTGCTCGGTGGCGATAACAATGACCGCCGGGACGTGATGCTCTGGAGCGCGGCTGGCATGCGCCGACTCAGCGCCACCAGCACCGGGATTGGCAATAACGACAGCCAGTATCCGTGTATTGCCGCAGATGCCAGCGTTGCCGGGTTTTCATCGCTGGCGACGAACCTGGTGGCAGGTGCCAGTAGCGGCGTTTCTCAAGCGTACACGGTGCATTTGACGGGTCCGGCTGGAGCTCAGGCGCAGCCGCAGCTAAGCAGTCGAAATTTCGCCGGGGAGTCTGGTAATGGCGAGAGTTTGACCGGCGCGCACTGCATCGCCAGCGCCGGCTTCGTGACACTGAGCGCTAGCGCGAGCAATTTAGCTTTGGGCGATCGCAATGGCGCCGGCGATGTGTTTTTAGCCGAGCTCGCGCTGCCGAGCAATCCCGCACGCACCAGCACGGAAATGTTAACCGACACGCCTGATCCGAGCGGTGCGAATCAGAACTTTGTCGTCAATGTTCGGGTAAGTCGACCATTGGTACTCGCCGGAAATATCACCGGACGCGTCGAGGTTCGCGACGATCGCGGCGAGGGCTGTACCGCCGCGCTGAGCGGTGCCGGGTTAAGTGCATCCGGCGCATGCAGCATGACCAGCACCACGCCTGGCGATCGCAGCTTAACGGCCCGCTACGTGGGTGACGCTCTGCATCTGGCGTCTAGCTCTGCGCCCGCCACGCATACCGTGACGCCGGCGGTACTTTCCGGCTTTAGCGTGATCGGCGATTCGCCCGATCCATCGCGGGTAGAACGTTCGGTTACTTACAGCTGGAGCTTGAGCGCGAATCGCAGGCCAGATACCGACCCGACCCGTGCGGTAGCGCCGACCGGCACGGTTATTGTCAAAGAGGCGGCGAACTGCGCTGCACCTGCGGTGCTGATCAACCATCAGTGCAGCGCTACGCTGCCCGCCACCAGCTGCCAAATTGCCTTCAGCACGATTGGCGTGAAAAACACCGTGCTGTGCTATTCGGGCGACGTCAGTTTCGCGCCCGCCAGCGCAACAGAAAGTCATGAAGTGATTGCCGCCACGGTGCCCGTCACGCTGGCGTGGCTGCGCGCCCGCCAAATCGGCGATGCGCTAGACGTGCAGTTCTCCACTGCCAGCAATCTAGCGACTACCGGCTTTGATTTGGCGGCAATCGGAGCAGGCTTAAGGGCATCGCGCACCAGCAGCGGCGAAGCGCTTAGCGCGATTTCGGATTTAATCGCCGCAAATGGCGATGCCAGCCGCAGCCAGTCGTATCAGATTCGCGGGCGATTGCCTGACGATGCCACGTTCTACCTGCGCGGCTTTGATAGCGATGGCAGCGTGCAAAGCTTTGGCCCGTTTGCGGTTGGCAGCACGCACGGCAGTGATCCCCGCATCGGCGAACCCAATGCGGCGCAGATTCGCGCTGACTGGGACGCGGTGCGCAGCGAAATAGCGGCGCGCCCAGCCGCTGCCCGCAGCGTTGATGCTGGCGTGAATGATGTTGGCGTGGGCGTCTATCTCGACGTGACGCAATTGGGCATTCAGCGCATCAGTGCGCCCCAGTTGCGTGCGGCTGGATTTGCGCAATTTGAAGGCGTACCGATTAGCGAATTAGCCCTGAGCACGGGCGTGCGCAGCGGTGTTGGGCGCAGCGGTGTTGGCACGCAGATGCAAGCGGTGCCGGTGGCGATTCGCTCGAGCGACGCGATTTGGAATAGTGACGATACGCTGATCTTTATCGGCGAGCCTATCGACACCCAGGCCAGCGGCACACGGGTGTACACGCTCAGCCGCAATGCGGCGCTCGCGGCGCGCATCAGCAGCAGGAATGCCGCGCCTGGAACCAGCCAACCATTGCGCGTGCTAGCGCAGCGTCGTGAACATCGCGAACGGCTGCTGTTTAGCCCGACCAGCGTCGGTGCCAGCCCGTGGACGTGGGCGCGGATTGCGGCCAGCACGGCACCGGTCAGTCAGGATGTCGTGTTGAACCTAAGCAATGTGCTGCCGACGTCGGCGCTGCTGACGCTGCGCTTACAGGGTGGCGTGGATCACGATGGTGCGGCACTCGATCACCATGTGCAGGTCAGCCTAAACGGCACGCCGATCGGTGATCTGCGCTTTGATGGCCTGCGGGTGTTTGCGCAAACCCTGAGCGTGCCCGTTGGCGTGCTCGTCGAAGGAGCGAATACCTTGAACCTGCGCGTACCAGGCGACACCGGGCTGCCCAGCGACGTGGTGTATTTAGAATCCGCAGTATTAGAAGCCAATGAAATGCTGCGGGCGCGAAACGATCACGCGATGTTTGAGCTTCCAGCGTTGAGCGATAGCCTGTTTTCCGATGGCTTTGACTACACGAGTGCAAACACCGGGTTGGGCGATGCCGCCGTGTTGGCCATCGGCGGTTTGGCGAGCGATGCGCTGCTGCTCCAGCAATCGAGTGCGGGCACCGTGCAGCTGCTGGGCGGGCTGCTGCGGGAAAACGCGCTGCACGTTTCCAGCGCTGGCGTAGCGCGCCTGTTTGCTGCCAACACGGCCTTAATTCCGACGTTGCGATCAGTGCCCAGCGCCGCTGATCTGATCGGCCCGGCGCAGTATCTCGTGATCGCACACCCGAGCTTTATCGACGCGCTCGGCCCGCTGCTGGCGGCGCGCGCGGCACAGGGTTTGAGCACTAAATTGGTCAGTACCGAGCAAATCTACGCGCGCAGCGGCGGCGAGGTTGCACCGGCGTCGCTGCGCGATTACTTAGCGTTAGCACAGGCGGAAATGGGCACGCAGTTTGTGCTGCTGGTCGGTGGCGACACGCTGGACGCGCGCGGCTTTCAAAATACTGGCTCGATCAGTTTTGTGCCCACCGACTACGTGCAAACCAGCCCGCTGGTGCGCTTTGCCCCGAGCGATGCCGCGCTGGTCGATTTTGATCAAAACGGCGTACCAGAGCTGGCGATCGGTCGATTGCCAGTTCGTAACCAAGCCGAGCTGCGACAGGTGCTGGCGAAAACGCTGCGCCTACCTGTGGGAAATCGCGCGCTGCTGATTGGCGACGTGCCCGAAGCTGGGCTGCGCTTTAGCGAGATCAACGCCGAGCTTAGCGCCCTGCTAACAAATTTCTCCGTCCACCGGGCTGAGCGGGAATCGTTATCAACCTTACAGATTCGCCAAATGATTATCGATGACGTCAACCAAGGCGCGCGCCTGCTGCACTATCTTGGCCATGCCGGCCCGGCGCGCTGGAGCTTTGAGAATATGCTCGACACCGCCACCCTGCGCAGCGGCGTGCTGAGCAACACCCAGCCGCTCGATGTGCTCCAGCTGGCCTGCTGGACTAATTACTTCATCGAGCCCAGCCACAGCACGCTCGGCCATGCCTGGCTCAACCAAGCCCATGGCGCACGTGCGGTTATTGGCCCTGCCAGCCTGACGGAGGTGGCGCACAGCGAGGCGTTCGCACGGCTGCTGTTGCCAAAAATCAATGCGGGCATGGCGCTAGGGCAAGCGCTGTTTGAGGCCAAGCAAGCGCTGGCGGTTGCCCAGCCCAGCTATTTGGACGTGCTGCTGGGCGTGAACTTATTAGGAGATCCCGCAGTAAAATAATGTGGTGGCGCTTTCGATTTTGTTGTCGCTGGCGCTTTTCACTTCGTCATCGCGTGCGCACCTTTCCTCGTCATTGCGAGCGCAGCGAAGCAATCTCGTTTTTTATTTTAGGCACGCCGCGATTGCTTCACTGCGCTGGCAACTTCGAAACTGCGCTAGGTTTACAACAGCGCTTTTGCCTATCGTTAAACCTTGTCCGAGAATGCGCAGTGAAAACTTACGGCCCTTCAAATCCACTGGCAAAAATGGCTTGCCGCGTATTGACGTCTGTTTGGCTCTGGTTGCTCAGCACGCCATCCTCAATCGTGCCATCGCCCGGCAAAAATACCTCCGCGCGGTTGCTGATGGTGGCCGGCGCGGGCGTTGCTACCGTGGCGCTGAGCGTGTAGATCAGTGTGGCATTGGCGGGCATCGTGAGCACGACGGCGTCGATATTGTTGACGCCATTCGCTTGCCCGCAAATCGCGCCACCGGTGCCAGCACAAGTCCAGCGTGGCGTTTGCAACTCGTTTGGAAGCTCATCAACAATGCGCACGCGCGGCGCCGCATCGGGGCCGTTGTTGCGCAGCGTTACGGTGTAGATCAAGAGCTCGCCGGCCTGATAGTGGCTGACGCCATCATCGTTACTGACCGCTAAATCCGCCTGCGCAAACACCAGCGTATTGGCGCTGACCGTTGTTGCACTGGCGGAAAAATTGGCGTCGCTTGGCGCGAAGCTAGCGCCCAAGGTCTGCGCGCCGAGTGCGGCGAATTGCAGGGCGCAGCTGGGTGCAGTCGTGGGCGAGTTTGTGGGCACAGTAATCGCGCAGCTGCCGCTGCTGCTGTTGACGCGAATCGTGCCGGCGGGTATGCCTGCACCCGGCCTGTCGACGTCCAGCACGATCGCATAGATGGCGGCTTGATTGATCCGCGCGCGCGCCGGTGCGGCGCTGAAGGCCAAGCGGGTAGCCGTCGGGTCATCGTCAATAATGCTGCCAATTCCGATCGTGTTATTGATTCCAGTGCCGCTGCTTGGGCTGCTTAAAACCAGGTTGAGCGTTTCATCGGGCTCATCAACCGCGTCGCCCAAAATGGCCACGGATACCGTGCGCGTACTCACGCCGGGTGGGAAACTCAAAACGGTGCCTGTAAGCGGCGTGTAGTCCACGCCGGCCGTGGCGCTGACGCCCGAACTGCTTGGGGTGCTCGCCACACTGACGGTTTGTGTGCCCGTGCCGCCGGTACGGGTGACGGTGAAAGTCATCTGCGCTGTGCCGCTATTTCCCTCCACAGCGCTGACGCTATTGGTTGAGAATATCGCGGAAACAATGCTGTTGGTGTCGGTGATTTCGCTACCGCCAACCGAAGCCACATTGATCATGCTGCCTGACGCGGTGGCGGCGGTGGCGCACGTTGCGACATACGTCACCCGACCCAACGGGGCTAGCGTTATCAAGTCGTCAATATCGCCGGTGCCAGCGGCGGCGCAGGTGCTGCCGACCCCGCCGCTGCAGGTCCAATTGACGCTGCTGCATTGCACCGGGAAGCGATTCGTCACCGCAGCAACGCCGTCCTGCTCTGCCCCCACGCCCGGATTCTGGATCGTCAGCGTATAGGTCACGCTACTGCCAGGAGTAACAAAACTGACCCCGTCAGTGAGCTCAAGCTGAGGAAAGATTTGGCGTCTGACATCGCATAGCCGGGTGTTCCAACTTGCGCTGACGGTTTGGCCCAGCAGCGTCCAGCTTAAAGTGGGGTTATCTGCCGTGGGAACGAAGAAAATAGCAAATGCCTGTTGCCAGTAGCCTGGATAAAATACAGTCAGCAAGCGATCCTGAGGATCGGCCGGAACGGGCGATAAACTGTTGTTTGGCCCGGCGACGATTCCCGTCACGTTGGGATTGCTTGATTCGTAGCCGAAAACGGCGTTGAGGCCACCAAACTTGGGCTCAATGCACACCGTTGTGGTGATCGACTGCGCGCGGGCGTGGCTAAAAAGCATCACGTTGAGCAATAGATAGGCAACTAACAGCTTGAGCATTTTGTTTTGCCTCGGCGAAACATTCAATAACCAGTTCATTGATTTATCAACCCGACGCTAACGCTCGGCCCCGGCGCCTCGGTCGTGCGCGTAATGCTGATGCTGTAAGCGCCGGTGGTGCCGTTGGCGCGGGCGCTAAAAGTGGCAACACCGGCGCTATCAGTACTCGCAGTCGCTGAGACAAAGCTCGCCGAGGCGCCGCTCGCTGGCGCGGTCGCGCGCAAAATGACGCCTTCAACCGCACCCCCGTTCAGCAGCACTTTCACGCGGATTAACTGCGGGAACGGCGTATTGATGGCCGTACTTTGCCCCGCGCCGCTTTCAACGCTGAGCGCCCCCGCAGGCGGTGGTCGCGTTTCGCTTAGGCAGATCGGCGAATTCAAGCTGGCCTGGCGGGCTTGGCCCAAGAAATTCCAGGTGATATTGCCCGCCAATGCCGGCGCTGCCGCGGTCACGTCGATGCGAAACGCGCGCGGGAAATAGCCGGGATACAGGGTGGTGAGCTGCCTTTGCGGCGCCGTAACGGGCGCGATATTGTTGCTCGCGCCGGCGCTGATCGAAACCGGGCTCCGCTCGAAACTTTCGTAGCCAAACACGGCGCGATAGCCGCCGGGAATGATCTCGATGCAGGTCAAGGCCGCCACAATGTTCTCCAGCAGCGCCGTTTGCGCGCCGCCAGCCGCGCGCATCGGCACGGCAGGCATGGGCACGGGCACGGGCGCGGGCACCGCCTGCTGGGGTGCGGATTCGGGCGAGCATCGTGGGCTGCGCTTAGAAATCAAATACTGCTTAGTCTGCAAGCTCCATGAAAATGAGTCTTGCAGGCTAAAATCAAAGGCGATGCGAAATGCTTTCGGATGTCGGCCAGGATAAAAAGTGGTGAGCTGACCTAGGTTACCGGGCCCAGGGCTAAAGAAATTTTGCGGGCCCGGCAGCAGCAGCACCGGTGAGGTCTCGAAGCTCTCGTAGCCAAGCGTAAATAGGAACACGTTGGACGAACCCGCCACGGGCTGGCGGCAAAGGACATCGCCGATGATCGCGTCCGCGCGGGCGCACGCAGCTTGCCCAAGCAGCGAGATACCCAGTAGCCACGCGGCCAATGCTTGCCGCCCCCAATGAACTCGTGCCGTTCGGTTTTGACGATTCTGCATATCGGTTTCCCTTTGACTGGTTTGCGCTGGTTTGGCGCAGCGCTTTCATGCCTAAGCGCAAGTTGCAGGGCAAACCCGTCATCGACTGGGAATTATTTTTTTGATGCATGCGCGGGCAGGAAGCGGCCAATGTGGTGCAGTAACGATCAAACTGCCGACGGTGCCGGAAGCGACTAAGCGTATGCTTGTTCTCAACACCGTAGCGGTGTCGCAGAACGATGCAATCAAGGTAACCTCCGTGCCGACCTGTTTTCAAGTTTCACCTCCGCTGCCTGAGCCCACATGAATATACGGAAGCTACCAAAAACGGTCTGGCTGCTCGGCGCGATTAGTTTGCTTAATGACAGCGCGAGCGAGCTGGTGTATCCGCTGCTGCCGATTTATTTGTCGAGCGTGCTGCTGGCCGGG